>NZ_JBOHGB010000010.1:0-88824 GCF_050699935.1 Actinophytocola sp. | reverse complement strand
GCTCTCGCGCCGGCTTGTCACGCTTGCGTGGACTCACAAGGTCCGATGTCATCACTCACAGTGCCCATCCCGCCAGACCTTCGGCCCGGCGTGTCGGGCCGGAAACACCGATCTTGGAACAGTCCCGTTCCTCTTGACACCGCTGGGCAGTGGGTGCCGATAGGGGTGGGGCGAACAACCATCCCGAGCACATAGTGGTGTCGGGTCGACACGGTCACATTCCGGCCGGGAGCCTCTAACCTGCCGATATGATCTTGACTGGGCCGCGGCGGGGGCGGCGGTTGGTGGTACGCACGCTCGGCGATTTCCACGCGATCCGGGACCGCGTCGAGATCACCCCCGGCGCGTGGGGGCGGCGCAAGGCGCGGGAGCTGCTCTGGTTGCTGTGCGCGCGGCCGGGACACGCGGTCAGCCGCGAGTCGGCGGCCGGTCTGCTCTGGCCGGACGCGCCGTCGAGATCACAAGCGGGCCGGCTGCGGGTGACGCTGCACGCGCTGAACCAGGCTCTCGAACCGGACCGGACGCCCCACGCCCCGACGGCGTTCATCCATGCTGACGCGGACCTCATCAGGCTCGACTCCGCCGTGTGGCTGGACATCGACGAGTTCCACCGGCTCGCCCGGTTGGCCGGCGCGGAACGGGATGCGGCGCGCATGGCCGGTCTGGCCAGAGCCACGGTCGCGTTCTACCGGGGCCCGTTCCTCGCCGACGCCCCGTGCCTGGAGTGGGCGCAGTCGATCCGGGAGGCCGCGCAGGCGACCTACCTCGATCTCGCGGTGCATGCCGGGCGGGCCGAGCTCGCGGCCGGGATGGTCGGGCGCGCGGCGGCACTGGCCCGGTCGGTGATCTCCACCGACCCGTATCGGGAGGTCGCCTACCGCCTGCTGGCGCAGGCGTGCCTCGCCACTGGTGATCCGGCCGCTGCGCGTGCGGTGTTCGTCACGTGCCGGGCGCGGCTGGCCGCCGACCTCGGGGTTCGTCCGTCGTGGACCGTCGACGCGCTGGCCATGCCCCGGCCGCGCGGCACGGTACCGACGACGTCCGTACCGCTGCCCCGACGACACAGGGAGTATCAATGATCATGCCAAGCCGTTCGGGCGTCCTTGGCATCGGTCTTGCCCTCCCCGACGAACGCTCCGGCCGCTGGTGCGACACCAGCGCGTTCGCCACCGCCGCGCCGCGCTTACCGGTGCTGGCTGCGTGCCGCCGACGACCAGGTGATCAAGCGACAGCTCGGCATTCGACTCGGCTCGCTCGGGCAGGTGCCCGGCTGGCCGGGTGCGGCGATGTTCTCGCCGCAGCCCCAGGTTGCCCAGACCGAGGCCATGCCGGCCAGGTGCGCGGCGGCCGGCGGCGAGGTGATCAAGGCGGAACCGCCCGACGCCGCACACGGCCTGGTCGTCGGGCGGCCGGCCGTGGTGGGCCGGCTGCTGGACGAGCACGTCCGCCGAGCCGGCCCGCGGTAGCCCGGTCGTGCCGGCGACGAGGGACTTGGCGGTCGCGGCCGGCGATGGGACCGTGCTGCACGTCGAGGTGACCGGGGCGGGCGCACGGGCACGGCGGACCGGCTGGTGCCCTACGCCAACGCGGCACCGCCGCTGGCCCGGCTGCTGGTGACCCCGGCGGGTGCGGGCACCTGTGCTGGGTCGAGCTCGCAGCACCTCCGACCTCGCGAGAGGGCCTGCGATGTCTACCTCCCGGCAGTGGCACACTCCCCGATCCGCACGGTGGTCGCCGCGAGCATGATCGGCACCACCGTCGAGTGGTACGACTTCTTCTCTTCGGCTCCGCGGCCGCACTGGTCTTCAACGAGCTGTTCTCCCCGAGTTCGACCCGCTGGTCGGCACGATCCTGGCGTTCGCGACCTATGCGGTCGGGTTCGTCGCCCGACCGCTCGGCGGGTTGGTGTTCGGGCACTTCGACGACCGGATCGGGCGCGAGCGGATGCTGGTCGTCAGCCTGCTGATCATGGGAGTAGGCACTTCGCGATCGGCCTGCTGCCGGCTGTCGCAGGGTTTCGCGGTTGGTGGTGAGTGGGGCGGCGCGGTACTGATGGTCGCCGAGCACGGCGACCCGCGCCGCCGTGGTTTCTGGTCCAGCTGGCCACAAGCCGGCGTGCCGGCCGCCGTTCTGGTGGTCGTCGGGCTGTGGATCCGACTGTCGTGGTCGGAATCGTCGGTGTACCAGCAGGTGCGCGCCGAACTGGAGCGCGGGCGGGGCGAGCAGCCCGCACCAGCGCTGCGGGTGGTGCGGTCGGGCTCAGCAAGGACGTGGCGCTGAACGCGGTGCTCGCGGCCTCGGCCAGCCGGCTGGTCGAGATCCGTTGTTCGGTGCGCTGTCCGACCGGGTCGGCCGCCGGCCGGTCTACTGCTCGGCGCCGGCGCCCTGGTGGTCTGGGCGTTCGGCTTCTTCGTGCTGCTGGACACCAAGTCGACCACCGGGATCCTGCTGGCGATCGCGGTCGGGTTGCTCTGCCACGCGGCGATGTACGGGCCGCAGGCCGCTGAGTTGTTCGACACCGGGGTGCGCTACAGCGGTGCGTCGGTCGGCTACCAGCTCGCGTCGGTGTCGCCGGCAGCCTCGCGGCACCGAGGACGCCGCACCGTGGCGGGCGATAATCCGGGTGGGGGCACACTTGTCCCTGGAAGGAGAGGTGTGGCGGTGGCGGTCAACGAGCATGAGCGCGAGCCCGACAACGGTGGCTCCGCACCGGAGGCCGCACCGGGCGGTGACCCGGTGTGCTGGCTGTCGCGGGTGTGCCCGGAGTGCGGACTGTTCATCGACGGCGAGCTGCCCAAGGTCTGCGGGCGGTGCGGCGCTTGCGTTCCGGCGGATGACGCGGTGACATGACGTGGCGGCGACCGCCGCCACGATCGTCGGCGAAACCGCCGACATCCGTCGTTCCCCTCCCGCGACGCCTACACCCGACCTGGCACCGCGCCATTGCCTGTGTGGTCATCGAACCAGCATGGTGTTGTCGTCCTCGGTCCGTCGGCGAGCCCGACGACCAAGCGGCGAACCCGCGAGCGCGCTGTCGGTTGTGACGTTCGTCTGGCATGGTTGCCACGTGGGACGGAAGGTGAGAATCCGTCTGGGACGGCTGGTGTCTCCGGTGATGGTGCACCGGGACAGGGAGCGGGCCGCGCTGGGTGACGCGCTCGTGGGAGCGCCGACCGTTGTGTGTGTCGCTGGTGAGGCCGGGGTAGGTAAGTCTCGGTTGCTTCGCGAGGTCGTCGGTGCGTTCGTGGACGGCCCCGCCGCCGGCCTGGCCGTGCTGGTCGGGCATTGCCATCCGATCGGTGAGGCGTTCCCTTTCGGGCCGGTCGTGGAAGCGTTGTCCGATGGTGCCGCGGTGCTTGCGCGCCGCCCGCCGCCGGGGCCGTTGGCGGGTGTGTTGCGGTCGCTGGTTCCGGAGCTGGCCGGATGGTTGCCGGCGGCGCCGGCGGCGTCGGGTGACCCTCGGATCGACCGGCACCGGCAGTTTCGCGCCGTGCGTGAGGTTCTCGGCACGGTCGGACCGGCTGTGCTGCTGATCGAGGACCTCCACTGGGCGGACCAGGGCACGATGGAGCTGATCGGCTACCTGACCCGGCAGCCGCCGCCGGACCTGCGCATCGTGCTGACCTACCGGCCGGAGGACCTGCGGGCACAGTACGCGCCGTCCGCGTTCGGCAGCCAGCTCCTCACTGGGGTGTCCTACGTTGAGCTGGAGCTCGCGCCGTTGACGGTCGCGGGTGTGCGAGCGCAGACAGCGGCCATCCTCGGCACGGAAGTATCTCGAGCGGTCGCTGCCTACATGCATCAGCGCACCGCCGGTCTGCCGTTCGCCGTGGAGGAACTGCTGCGGCTGCTGCATGACCGCGGCGAGTCGCCGGCCGATCGGGCCGACTATGGTGCCGAACCGGTGGTGCCGCCTGTCCTTCGCGACTCCGTGCGCGAGCGACTCGGCCGGCTCGGCGGATCGGCTCGGCGGATCGTGTACGCGGCCGCGGTGCTACACGTGCCGAGCCCGCAGCAGGACCTCGTCGGCACTGCCGGGCTGGGTGAGCGCACCGGCGCTGCCGCGCTGTCCGAGGCGTTGGCCAGTGCGCTGCTATGGCCGGGTCCCGCCGGGACGTACTGGTTTCGTCATGCTCTCGCCCTGGAGGCCGCCCATGCGGCGGTGCCCCGACCACAACTGCGCGGTTTGCATGCCGCGGCGGCGCGCGTGCTGCGGCGACTTGACCCGGTGCCGCATGCCCGGCTGGCCCGCCATTGTCGCGCCGCCGGTCAGCTGCGGGATTGGCGCCGTTACGCGGAGGCCGCGGCGGACCGGGCAGCGCAGCACGGCGACTATCCGGCTGCCATCGACTTCTTGATCGAGTTGTTGTCGGCTTCGGCGGTCCCGTCCGCGACGAGGATGAGGCTGGCGGTGAAGCTGGGCCGCGCCGCCGGTACCGGTGTCACAGGTGATCACAACGTCGTGTCGGTACTGCGCAAGGTGCTTACCGACGAACACCTGCCCGCACCGGTCCGTGGTGAGTTGCGGGTGCTGATGGGCATGCAAATCCTCAACGGGCACAGCGACAAACGGGAGGGGCGGGCCGAGGTGCAGCGGGCTGTTGCGGACCTGCGGTCCCGCCCGCACATCGCTGCTCGGGCGCTGTCGGTCATGGCCTACCCGAACCAGACCGAGGAGCATGTGGCAGTACACCTGCGTGACCTGGACCGGGCGACGGAACTGCTGTCGCGCATCGACGACCCGACCCAGCGGCTGGTTGTCGAGATCAACCGGGCGATGGTGCTGTTGAACCTCGGAGACCCGGGGGCGTGGTCCGCGATTGAGGCGCTCTCCGCGCAGGACGAGGTGCCGGCGCAGCGGGTCCAGTTGCTGCGCGGCATGGTGAACTTCGCGTCCGCGGCCGCGCTGCTCGGGCACATCGACCACGCGCGGCGGTTCCTGGCGAGGGCGGCGGAGCTGCGGCAGGAGTCGGACGGGGGATTCGTCGACGGGATGGTCGGCGCGACCACGATCCGGCTGAGCTGGCTGACGGGCCGCTGGTCCGACTTGCACACCCAGGTGCGGCGCCAACATCGCGAATGGACCAGCATGGCCGTCGAGGCCCAACTGGTGAGCGGTCTGCTCGCGCTCGCCCGCGGCAATCTGGTGGCGGCCGACCGCGATCTGCGGGAGGTACTGGGGATGACCGGGCCGGCCCTGTGCGGGCCGGAGCCGGCCATGGCCGGCTCAGCGCTCGCCCGGTTGCTGATGTCCCGGGATGAGACGGCGTCCGCGGAAGCCGAGATCGACAGGCTGGTCGACCTCGCACGACGCAAAGGTGCCTGGGCGTGGTCGTCCCCACTCGTGCCGGCCGCGGTCGCCGTGTATCTGCGGGCGGGCCGGATCGTGGACGCGGACGCCCTGGTCGACGAGATGGGCGCCGGGGTCGCCGGACTGGATGCCCCGCTCGCGCACGCGCGGCATCGTGACGCGCGAGCCCGGCTTTCCGTCGGATGCGGCCGGCACGGTGAGGCGACGACCGAGTTCTGTGCGGTGGCAGACACCTACCGGAGCCTGATGCTGCCGTACCTTGCGGCGCAGGCGCTTGAGGCGGCCGGCCTGTGCCGGTACGCGGACGGTGCGGATGGAGCGACCGAACTGCGCGCCGCCTTGGCGGAGTTCGAGCGTCTCGGCGCCTCGTGGGACGCCGGACGCTGCCGCGGCTTGCTGCGGCAGCGGGGGGTCGTCGTGACGCATCGGAGGGGCCGTCGCGGTTACGGCACGGCGTTGTCGCCGCGGGAGCGCGAAGTCGCCGCGCTTGTCGCGGTGGGCAACACCAACCGGCAGATCGCCGCGGCGTTGTGCCTGTCCGAACGCACGGTCGAAGAGCATGTCGGCAAGGTGCTGCGCAAGCTCGATATCCGGTCCCGGCGCGAGCTCGCCACCCGGATGGCGCCGACCGCGTAATCAACCCGTACCGCCCCGGGTTGCAACCGCCCGCGCACCGCACCACTGTCGATCCCGACATTGATCCTGGACAGCGGTCCTGACAGGCCTGCGCGCAGGAGGTCAGATGAGGCGTCCGTGCTCGGGCTTTCGCCGCGGGTCAGTTGTGTCTACCTCTCGTCCCGGTCCCGTCCCACCTCAGGTTCGCGAACCCGGGTGATGCGCAACGGCGGAGATCAGCTGCCTGCCCGGGTGGTGGTCGTGAGTCCTAATGCGACGCCGCGGGCGGCGATTCGCATGGCCCAGCAAGATTGGCCTGCTCCCACGGTTCGGACGCTCGTCGAGTTGCTCGATGAGGAGGCTCCGCCGGAGGTGTTCGAGGAGCAGCTTCGGGTTGCGCGGGAGGAGGGGGCGTCACCTGAGGTGGTCGAGCGGTTGCGGGTGGAGGTTGTGGCGGCGTTGCGGGTGCGGTCGAAGCTGGCGCGGCATCATCTGCGTGAGGCCGAGTTGCGGGCGCTGTATGAGACGGCGACCGATCTGACCGGGATTCGGGATGTGGATGCGGTCTTGGCGGCGATTGTACGGCGTGCACGGATGCTGCTGGGTGCTGATCTGGCGTATTTGAACCTGGTTGATGACGAGCGGCAGGATGTTTACATCAAGGTGACCGACGGGTCGACGTCAGCGCGGTTTCGGGCGATTCGGTTGCCGTTGGGTGTCGGGCTGGGTGGGCTGATGGTGCAGACCGCGACGCCGTATGCGACGGGTGACTATCACAGCGATGACCGGTTCGTGCACGGTGATTCGGTTGATGCCGCGGTGGCCGAGGAGGGGGTGCACGCGATCTTGGGTGTGCCACTCGTGTTGGGGGGCCGGGTGATCGGTGGTTTGCTCGCGGCGAACCGGGCTCCGCGTCCGTTCCCTCCGGACGAGATCGCGCTGGCCACGTCGCTGGCCGCGCATGCGGTGGTGGCGTTGGAGAATGCTCGTCTGTTCCAGTCCAGCCAGACGGCGCTTCGTGAGCTGGACCGGGCGAGGGCGTTGGTGCAGCGGCACGCCGAGGCGGTGGAGGTGGCGGCGAGTGCGCATGATCGCCTCAATGCGGTGCTGTTGCACGGTGGTGATGCCGCCGATGTGGCGGAGGTGGTGGCGGAGGTGCTCGGTGGGTCGGTCGCCGTGCTCGACCCGGACGGCACGGTGCTGGCCGCGGCGGCGGATGTGGACGAGTCTCTGCTGACGGCGGCGCGGCAAGTCCGGTTGTCCGGCCGCACGGTCGCGTTGGACACCAGCGACGGGCGCTTGTGGTTGGCACCCGCGATTGCCGGCTCGGACCACCTGGCCACACTGGTCCTCGGTGAGCACGCAGAGTTGCCGGAGTCGGATCGGCGTGTCCTGGAGCGTGCGGCCGTGGTCACCGCGTTGTTGTTGCTGTTTCAGCGGTCGGTGGCCGATGCGGAGCACCGGGTCCGGGGCGAGTTGCTGGCGGACGTCCTGGCCTACCCGGAACGCGACTGTGCGATGTTGCGGGAACGGGCGCGGCGGCTGCGGGCCAACCTGGACGATCCGCACGCGGTGGTGGTCGCTCGGGCGGAGGAGATCGACAGCGGCCGCGCGCTGGCCGCGGCCGCGCGACTCGCCATGGATCGACGTGGCCTGGCCGCACTGCGCGACGGTGAGGTGGTGCTGACGCTGCCCCGAGTCGCCCCGACCGACGCGGCACGGCTGGTCGTGCGTCGGCTCACCGAGGTGCTGGACTGCACGGTCACCGCCGGCGGGGCCGGTCCCGCCGCCGGGGCGCGCCCCATCCGGGACGCCTACCGCGAAGCGCACCAGTGCCTGTCCACGCTCCTCGCGCTGGGACGCCGGGGTGAGTCGGCCGATGTGCGGGGGCTGGGCTACGTCCGACTGCTGTTCGGCCCGCAGGAACCCCAGGACGTGGACGCGTTCGTGCACACCCAGCTCGGCCCACTGATCGAGCACGACGCGCAGAAGGGCAGCGAGCTGGTCAACACGCTGGAGGCCTACTTCGCCGCCAACCGCAACCTCAACCGCGCGCGCACCGAGCTGCACGTGCACGTCAACACCGTCGCACAGCGCCTGGACCGGATCACCGCACTACTCGGCCCGGACTGGCGCGATCCACTGCCCGCCCTGGAACTGCAACTCGCGCTACGGCTACGCCGCCTCCGCCCGACGCTGGGCGATGACCCCGACTGAGCAAGTTCACCTGCCATACGCATCAGCGCTGCGCGCGACCCAGTGTGCGGTCGAGAACGGCGAGCAACGCGTCGCGGACCGAGAGCCTGTCACGGGCGTCGAAGCTCACAAGTGCTGTGGCCTCGTCGATGTTCAACGCCCAGCGGATGGCGTCGAATTCATGGTGCAGCTCGCCGTCGAACATGTTGACGCCCACGACGAACGGTAGCTCGAGCTGTTCGAAGTAGTCGACCGCCGGGAAGCAGTCGTCCAGCCGGCGACTGTCCACGATGACCAAGGCGCCGAGTGCGCCGTTGGCGAGGTCGTCCCACATGAACCCGAACCTGTCCTGACCGGGCGTGCCGAACAGGTACAGCTTGAGGCTCTCGTCGATGGTGATGCACCCGAAGTCCATCGCCACGGTCGTCGTCGACTTCTCGGGCACCAGTCCGCCGTCGTCGACGTCGGCTGCCACGGACGTCATGACCGCTTCGGTCGTCAGCGGACTGATCTCGGAGATGCTGCCGACGGCCGTGGTCTTGCCCACGCCGAACCCACCGGCCACGACGATCTTGACCGGTACCGGTGCGCGCCGGTCCGATGCGATGTCTGTTGCGATGTCTGTTGATATGTCAGGAGATTGCTTGGAGACCACGGATCACCCTCAGCAATGTGTTGACGTCGTACGACGCATCGACAGGAGCTTCATGGACGGCGAGGTCACCGTCGGCGCTGAGATCGGTCACCAGCACGCGAACCACGCCAAGGTGCAGGTTCAGGGACGCGGCCACCTCCGCCACGGACAACGGCCGGATGCACATCTTCACGATGTCACCCCGCTCGAACGACAGCTGCCGGTGGCGGGCGATTCCACGCGTGGTGGACACGACCTGCGCTTCGATCGGCAGGTCGGTGTCGGCGACGACGCGTCCCCGGGTCTGCAGAAAGGGCCGGGCGATCGCGCTGCCTTTCGGGCCCACGTACCCGTTCGGCCGCGGTCGTCCCAAGTATGGCCGAACGGGCTCGACATCCGATGGATGCCCGTCGAGAAAGGGTTCCTCGCCGGTCATGTCACCCGAGCGAGCTCTTCAACTCGGCGATCAGCCGAGGGCTCAGTGCGACGCTCGCCCGGTTCGCGAACGCCGTCATCTCGTAGGCGACGTTGCCGAGGTTGGCCGCGTTGGACGCGATCACCCCCAGCACCGAGCCCGAGCTGATCGCGGTGACCAGCAGGTAGCCCTGCTCCATGTCGATGATCACCTTGTTCAGCCCGCCGAGCTCGTAGGTCTTCGCGGCACCACCGGCGAGGCTGGTCATACCGGAGACGACGGCGGCCAGGCGCTCCGCACTCGGCATGTCGCCGGATGCCGCGATCGCCATCAACAGGCCGTCCGCCGAGACGGCCACGGCGTCGATCACTCCGGGGGTCTCCGCGGCGAACTTGCCGAGCAGCCAGTTGAAGTTCTGCGCCTCTGTGCTCAGTGCGCGTGTCATGCCAATGACCTCATCGTGTCGTCCCGTCAGCGTCCTGATCAATGTCCGCAATGTCGTCCTCGATGGCTCTCGCGACGCCGGCCTCGAACATCCGCACCGCCTCACGCGCGGCGGCCGGGTCCTCCGACCGCACGTAGAGGACCCTTCCCCTGCGCGTGGGGCGCAGTGCCTCCGGCGGCAACGAGGCTCCCCGCACCCGTCGCGGGAGCTCCTCGGCGCCCGCCGGCCGGGGCGTTCGCCGCACGGCCGGGCCGGCATCGGACCTGTCGCCGGTTTCCCCGGCCCCGCGCAGGAACCACGCGACGGGTGAGCCGGTCGCGGCTGCCGAAGCGCCGCCGACGATCGAGCTGACCGCGTCCAGCACCTGGCGGGCGAGCTGGCGGAACTCGGCGACGGAGATCGCTTCGGGCTCATCGGTCTCCGGCTCTGCCACGTCCTCGTGGAGCGCGTGCCGTGGCAGGCCGGTCCCAGTGTCCGAAGTCTCAGGTCCCGGTGGCTCGCTCCGCATCGCCGGGATCTCGGCCGCGCGCCGTACGCCGGACTCGAACTCGTCCACCAGAGAGCGGGCCGCTTCCGGCGACCGCGCGGCCGTCCACGGCGAGGTCGCGTCCCGCCCCGTGCCCGCCGCGGGCGCACCGCCAGGCGTCCGGGAGTTCCTGGTCAGGTCCGTGTCCGGAACCTGGGCACCGCGAACCCTGCGCGGGAGCCCGGTTTCGGCCGCGGCGGCGTTCTGGTCCGGCAGGGCCTGGGTCTGCCCCGTCCGCTGCCCGATCGAGACCGATTCGATCGCACGCCTCTGGCCGGCCTCGAACTCGTCCACCAGCGACCGGGCGGTGTCCGGCGACGGCGCGGCCGTCCACGGCGAGCTCGCCGGTCGTTCCACGTCCGGCGTCCGCGCCCCACTGGTGCGGTCGGTGTCGGGCAGTTGGGCGCCCCGCACTCGACGGGTCAGGCCGGCCGTCGCCGGCACCGTGCCCGCCTGCTCGGCGACCTGTCCGGATGGTGAGGACGGTGCCGGGGCGGCACTGTGCGCCAGTACCGGGTCGGGTTCCGGCCTGTCCACGCGGTCATCCACCGGCGCCACCGGCGCAGTGCGGTCCATCTCGTCGGTCCGGGTCGTTCGTTCGGTCTGGTCCGCGGTCCGCGAGGTGTCCCCGGTACGGCTCGGCGCGCGCGGCGGCTGGGTGAGCAGCACGTCCGGAGGCAGGACCACCTCCGCGGTGACCCCGCTGCCAGGCGTGGAGTGCAGCCGCACACGGATGCCGTGCCGTCGCGAGAGCCGTCCGACGACGAACAGGCCGAGCACGTTCGTCGGGGCGATGTCGAGTCGCTCGCGGCGGAGGATTCGCTGGTTCTCCCGCGCGAGCTGCTCCTCCGACATGCCGAGGCCGTAGTCGATCACGTTGATCCGCAGACCGGTGCCGGTGATGACGGCGTTGACCTCGACACCCGTGCTCGGCGGGGAGAACGAGGTGGCGTTCTCCAGCAGCTCTGCGAGCAGCAGGACCACATCGGAGGCCACCCGAGGGCGCACGAGGACGTCGTCGAGCTCGCCGATCTCGACTCGCTGGAAGTCCTCGATCTCGCCCAGCGCGGCACGCACCAGCTCGGCGGCCGGCATCGGTGTCTCGGCGATCTCCTGGTCGTCCTTCGCCCCGGACAACACGACCAGGCTGTTCGCGTTGCGGCGCAACCTGTTGGTGAGGTGATCGAGCCGGTACAACCGGCGCAGCAGCTCGGAGTTCTGCTCGTTTTGTTCCAGCGTGTCGATCAGCGAGAGCTGGCGCCCGACGAGGTTCTGCGTGCGCCGCCCGACGTTCCCGAACATCACCGCGACGTTGCGCCTGCTGGCCACCTGCCGTTCCAGCAGCAGCGCGGCAACCGCCTGGACCCGGTTGATAGCCGCGGCCAGGTCGCCGATCTCGTCGGCGGTGCGTACGTCGACCGCCGCGAGCCGGGGCGGCCCCTGCTCGTCGTCGTCCTCGTCGGCGACCCGGATCAGTTCGGCGTTGGCCAGCTCGGAGACTCGGTCCGCGGCCAGTGTCAGGCGCCGCAACGGTTTGGCGACCGAGCGGCTGATCCGGACGCTCAGCACGAGAATCGTGACGACCAGCCCCAGCGACAGCACGCCGAACACGGTGGCCGCGACCGTCGCACGCCGTTGCTCGGCCGCCTCCCCGGCCGCGGCATCGCGGGCGATCGCGTCCTCGACCGGCCCGCGCAGGGCCAGTCGCGCATCCGTGGCGTCCAGCGTCCGCGCCACCACTGTCGCACGCCCTTCGGAACGCACGAACCCCGCTGGGTCGTTCTGGAACCGGACACGCAGGTCGTCGAGCCGCCGCGCACCGGGACCTCGCTCGAGTTGGGTGACCAGCTCGCTCCCGCTGGGCGGGGCCAGCCGCGCGAACTGGTCGAGGTAGCTGCGTTCCACCGCAGACACGCGGGCGACGTCGGTGGCCTGCGCGCCGACGCTGCCTTGGTCGCCGGCGGCGGCCAGCATCGTCGCGCTGGCGCTCGTACTCTGCGCACCGGCCTGCAGCAGCAGATCGACGGGCCGGGCACGCGGCTCGCCGGCGAGGTCGAGTGCGTCGGTCACCTCGTCGACCGCGTCGCGGTACTCGGCGCCGGCCTCGTCCACGGTGACCGCCCTGGCCAGCACGTCCGCGCGCGTACGCTCCAATGTGTCCAGTGCCTCGATGCTGGCCCGCAGCGCGGAGGTCAACGAGGTCCCCAGCGCGGCGGTCGTGTCGGCAGCTCTGTCCCGTGTGGACTCTGCCTGGATGACCAGCGGTCCGCCGGTGCTGTCCGGCAGCGCGAGATAAGCCGTGGCGAGCAACCACTCCCGCTCGAGGTCGCGCAGCACGGGGGCGACGGCGCCGGCCGCGCGGAGTTTCGCGGCCACGACGGAGTCCTCGTGCGCCTGCCGCGCCTCGTTGGCCACCAGCGGCACCGTCGTGAAGACGATGGCGACCAGCGGCACGATGACGAACAGGTTGAGCTTTTCGCCGACCAGCAACCTATTCAGCATCGTCCGGTTCCTGTCGGCTGCGCTGCACGGCCCGCCCGACCCGGACCAGCTCGCCGTGGCCGAGCAGGGTCCGGGCATCGAGCAGCACGAGGTCGTCGTCCTCGGACACGGCCGCCGCCGACGCGTCGTCGTCCTCGTCCTCAGCCACGACTACGGACGATCGCCGGTCGCGTTGCGCCGGCGGCAGCAGCCACAGGCCCCACAACACACCGCCGAACGCGAGCACCGCGGCGATGATCACGCCGACCAGGTCCGCGGTGACGGTGCCCTGCCGGTCCGCGAGCCGGGTGTCCAACTCGGCCAACGTGACCTGGCCGAGCTCCACCGCGGCCTTGCTGAGCTGGTCGCGTCCGGACACCACCACGCCGGGCAGCGGCGGGGACTCGCCCGCGTCGACGAGCTGCTCCACCGGCGCGACATCACCGGCCGCCGTGCGGAACGCGTCCGCCCGGCCGATCAACGCCGGATCGAGCTCATCGGCTCCGGTCGCGCCCAGGGCCGTGCGCAGCATGTCGTCCGCGGCCGCCGCCGAACTCGCCAGCCGCTCCCTGGCCACGGACGACTGGGTCGCGTAGCGCGCCCGCTGGTCTTCCTCGGCGCGGTCGGACAACATCACCAGATCGGTGTAGCGGCCCGCGTCGATGAGCACCAACGGCAGTTGCAGGGCCGACCTGGCCAGCCGGTGAGACCCCGGGTCGCCGCCCACCGCGAGGCCGGAGCTGTCGCTGACCTTGGCGATCAGTGCCAGAGCGAGGTCGCTGACATCGGCGAACGCGCGGTACGCGGCGGCCCCGCCTGGCGACGTCTTCACCAGCTCGTTGATCCGGTCACGCAAGGCGGTCCACCGCGTGGTGCTGCCCAGCCGCGCGCCGTGCTCCGCGTCGGCCGCGCCGACGTCGGCGAGCGCGTCCCGCACTTCCTCGACCGGAATCTGGTCGAAGCGCACCGCCGCCGACTGCGCCGAGGACACAGCCGCGACCAGCGGCACCACTGGACGCAGGTAGGCCACCCCGCGCCGCTCGGCCGCGACGGCGTCCGCCGCGGCGGACGAGCCCAACCACGCCCGCACCACGATGTAGCCAACCGGTACCACGATCAGGGCCATCACGATGACGGGCACGAGCATCCGGCGTGCGGGCGACGATCCGGCGGCCAGGCCGCGAACACGTGTGCCGCCAGCGTGCGCGGTCATCGACGATTCCCGTCGAAGTCGGCGGGATTCCACGGCGATCCCCGATTCGGCTGGTCCGGAGCCTGTGGCGGCGCTTGCCGCGGCCAGGCCGGCGATGGCGTCCGTGGTTGCGGTCGCTGCGGCACGGCATCGGTTCCGGTGGCGGGCCTGGCCACGGCGGCCACCGGCCGGTTCGAGTTCGCCAGTACACCCGCCTCGTACGCCGCCTCACCGTGCACCGTGAGGTCGAGGCCGGCCTGCTCGGCACGGGGTGACACGCGGTTGCCGATCAGGCGCCCGACGAGCACGCCGATCCCCATCGTGGCGCAGAAGGAGTAGAGCGCCACGACGAGCACCGCCAGCGCCTGCTTGCCCAGCAACGAGTACCCGCCCCCGTAGAACAGACCGTCCGCGCCCGCCGAGTTGACCGAGGTGGTCGCGAGCAGACCGACCATCAGCGAGCCGAGCATGCCGGCGACCAGGTGCACACCGGCCACATCCAGTGAGTCGTCGAAACGCAGCCAGGTCTTCAACGCCACGGCGAACGCGCACAGGGCGCCGGCGAGCATCCCGACAACCGCCGCGCCGATCGGCCCGATGAAGCCCGCGCAGGGAGTGACCGCGACCAGACCGGAGACCACGCCGGACGCCGCACCGAGTGTCGTCGGCTTGCCGTAGCGCAGCTTCTCGACTGCGATCCAGGACAGCAGCGCGGCGGCGGCCGCGGTGTTGGTGTTGACGAAGGCGTATCCCGACAGCGCGTTCGCGTTGAGCGCCGACCCGGCGTTGAAGCCGAACCAGCCGAACCACAGCAATGCCGCGCCGAGCACGACGAAGGGCAGGTTGTGCGGTGGCATCGCCCGCTCCGGCCAGCCGCGCCGGCGGCCCAGCACGATCGACAAGGCGAGCGCGGCCGCTCCAGCGTTGACGTGCACCAGTGTGCCACCGGCCCAGTCGAGCACGCCCAACCCGGCGAGCCAGCCGGTCGGCGAGAACACCCAGTGCGCGACGGGCGAGTACACCACGACTGTCCACAATGTAATGACGATGACACAGGACCCGAACTTCCAACGGTCCGCGGTCGCCCCCGTGATCAGCGCTGCGGTGATCACCGCGAACATCATCTGGAAGGCGACGTAGACGACCGGCGGGATCGACATGGCGGCCTCATCGGTGAAACCGGGCACGACCTCGTCGAGATTGGCCAGCCCGGCGAAGTGCAGGCCGCCGAGCACGCCGTTGGCACCACCGAACGCAAGGCTGTAGCCGATCAGCATCCAGAGCACGCTCACCAACGCCATCACGACGAGGTTCTGCATGAGCATGCCCAGCACGTTCTTGGCCCGGACCATGCCGCCATAGAAGAACGCGAGCCCGGGGGTCATCAGGAGGACGAGCGCGGCGCTCGCCAGTATCCACGCCGTGGCACCGCTGTTCACCGCTGTGAAGTCGAACGGCATGCGCTCTCCCGTGAACGACTCTCGGCCGAGACAATGGCGGAGAGGCTAGCTACGGGAATCGGTCGCGTCAGTGGCTCTTCGACCCATCAAGAGACCCTCCGACAGTGGACTCGGACCACCGACCCGGCGCGGATTTCCGGTGCGGACAGAACCGCGACGTTACCCACCGGGTCGCGTCAGCCCGTCCTCGGCGGCACCCCGACGCCAGGACGACCCGATCGGTGCGCACGAGCGCGTCCGCGCGGCGCGTCGGGTCGAAGCTGGTGTCCGTCGTGCGGTGTCCGCGCCAGTGAAATCCCCGTAGGCTGCCGTTTACCCGCCCCGCTGGTGGCCATCGAGTTCCCCGTTGGTGGCCAGATATCTCCCCGGTGATCATGTCCGGGTGCTGGTTGATCAACATCGGCCGGTTGGTCGGGTGTGACCACCACACGATGGCCCCGGTATGTGCAGTTGCGGGCGGCGTTGCCGTACCAACAGTGGGTGCCCTCGCCCACCACCACGCCCGACCAACCGCGGTCCGACCGCCTCGACTCGGCCAGCAAGCGCGATGCTCAGCGAGCGATGCCGTGCGTCGCGACCGTTGATCGACGAAGCAGCCGCGGCCGACGGTCGCGATCCGCGCGACCTCCGCACTGTCTTCAAGCCCGCACCTCACCATTCGCGGTCATGAAGCGACGAGGTCTCGTTCCACACTGCGATGGCACCCCCACACGGGTGCTGTCCCGATGGGCGTGCTGGATCTCGAGCCGGATCTCTCACCATCGTGCTCCCCCCAGCGCGGCTGTCCATTGTGGGCACGAGCTCGTGGACCACCGACGATCCCGACGAGGTCGAGGGTCGCCGGATCCCGTCCAAGCCAACCTGACGGAGGGAGCGCAGCTGGTTCCGGCGGTCGCCGGGTACCGCGGCGTGGTCGACCGTGCGCCCGCTGATCGAGCCCGGCGCGGACACCGGCTCCGGCCGGGAGGCGTCCGTCGATCTGGCTGCGCCATGCTCGGCGTGAGCGCGTCCTGCCGCGCCGCGGAGACCGCCCTCCTGCCCACGCCGCGTACGAGTACGACGTGCCCTGCCGAGCCGGCATGAGCGTGCTGGGCACGCTGACCTCGATCCGCACCCACCAGGACCCGGACCTGACGGTGCGGCACTCGTGCCAGTACGCCTCCCTGCTGCACGTCGCCCACCGGCATCGGTCTGGTCGCCTACCCGCACCTCATCGCGATCGCCGGCAACCCGGCGTTCCTCGCCCTGGACGTGGTGTGGGTGACCCAGGTCGTGACCGGCACGCCCCTGACGCCTTGCTTGCCGGTCGTGTTGCTACGCGGCGTCCGGTGACGTGAGCAGGGATGTGATGCGGGCCCTGGTGGTGTCGCCGAGTTTCAGTAGCGCGTCGTTGACCGCTTCGGCGACGACCCTGCCGAGGTCGTCCGTGGTGCGGTGGTGGGGCTGGTCCGGGTCGATGGTGATGTCGACGAGCTGTCCGGTGCCTTGCATGGTCGCGGTGACCATGTTGTCCCGTGAGTGGCCGTGGACGATCACGTTCTCGATGTCATGCTGAACCTGCGCCATCGCGTCCCGCAGCCGATTCAGTCCCGCGATCAGCTCGCCGGAGGTGGGCAAGCAGTCGCCCGCATCGCCACTCCCGCCGCCAAAACGGTCGCCGCTCATCGGTGACTCCAATCGTCCTGTCGTTCCACTGTTGCCCCGGTGGGGACGACGTCGTGGCCGCGACCGCCTGCGAACGGTTGCTATCCATAGTGGAGCAACGTTCGGGTGTACCGGGTCGAGTGGCACGCGGAACCGGCCGAGGACGGCGGAGAGCCGGCCTCGGGGCCGCGTGGGGACGTTCGGATCCGTGCCACCACCACGTCCTGTACCCGACTCGTCCATAGCGGACTCGATGGCACGAACGCCGATACCCAGGGAGATCGCCATGTCCAGGTTTCGCGCCGTCTCCGCGTGTTGGCTGGACGGCTTCGGGCGGTGCGCGTGGTCCGGCCCTGACGAAAGGTTCAGCACCGACAGGGCCACCGTCGGCGAAATGTCCATCGCGGCGAGCACCGCTGCCAGCGCGGTGCCATACAGCGGTCGGCGCTCTGCCGGGATCTGCTTGTC
Organism: Actinophytocola sp.; assembly: GCF_050699935.1. NCBI lineage: Bacteria > Bacillati > Actinomycetota > Actinomycetes > Pseudonocardiales > Pseudonocardiaceae > Actinophytocola > Actinophytocola sp. The sequence goes on along the minus strand of NZ_JBOHGB010000010.1, from coordinate 71,437 downwards.
AGTCACCGAATCCTCCCGCCAGTCATGGCGGCCAAGTCACGGACGGTGGTGGTCGTGTCAGTGGCCCCGGCCGGGTCGAATCTAGCCAGCCACCGGGCGTGGTGACAGCGGTCGGTCGTCGCCAGACCTTTGGAGCAGGCGGTGCGTCCATTCGGCCGTGGACCTCGCGGATCGGGTGATTTCGTCGACCCCACCCAAGCACGCCCTGTGGTTGGCACGTCGGAATCGGCGAACGATTGGTCGTCGGCAAAGCCGCGGTCGGCGGGCGACCACCAGGCAATCAGCGACGCTCCCAGTGCGCGCACCACCACGAACAACGGCCACATCCGAAACACAGACACACCCCACCGCGAGCCCACCTGACAACGCCCGTCGATCGTCACACCGAATACGTAGCTGCTCAACGGCACTGTCCGCATCAGGCCACCAGGCTCACCAAGCCGGCGCCCGCACGACCAGCCTCGCCGCCCGGAATTCGCCGACGAGGGCACCGGCCGGCGGAGGGTCCAGGTGTCCGCCGGGCACCCCGATCTCCGACAACGCCGCCAGGTCGCCCCGCCAGCCATGTCCCGCACCCGCTCGGCGTGCGCGTTCGGGTCGGTCGCGTGCCCATCGCCTTCACCACCCGCTGACCAGTGACACCAGTCGCGGCCCGAACGTGTGCAGGTCCTCCTGCGGTTCGCCCGTGTTGTAGCCTCGGGCGGCTCCGAGTCGGCCGGGTGCAGCAGCAGCTGGCTCAGACTCTCCGGCTGCCCCTCGTTGAGGGCCGCGCCGACATCGCCGAGGTGGTCGGCCTGACGGAGGACTCCGTGGGTACCACCCACCTGCTGGGGCCGGGGACCGACCTCCGAGGTCGCCATGATGACTCGGTCGCGAGTGTCCTGCTGGCCTCGCCGCGAGTTGGGCGCTCACCCGCAAGGTCGCGGTCTGACCCCCCGCGCGCAGCCGAGCCAACACCGCGGCCGCGGTGCAGAGCCTTTGGCCGGCTTGTTCAGAGGTGGCCTCGCACTGTGGTGTACGGATGATCGCCGACGAGCGGGGCGCCATCGGCGAAGCGGCTCAACCGGAAGTCGTGCAGGTGCACGTGCGGGATCCCGGGTGCACCGTCGATGACCATGTCGGCGACCAACCGGCCGACGGCCGGGGAGAGCTTGAACCCGTGACCGGAGAATCCGGCGGCGACGAACAGACCGTCGCCGACCCGATCGATGATCGGGTTGAAGTCCGGCGTGACGTCGTAAATGCCTGCGTACCCACCGGTGATCCGAGGGTCGAGCAGACCCGGAAGCCGGTGGGCCATCTTCTCGGCGGCGAGCTCGCTGTCGACACCGTTGGAGTAATGGTCCGGGTCCGCGTACTGCGGATCGGTGTGGTCGGCATTCCCCCACAGCAGCTCGCCCGACGGCTCGGGCTTGATGTACTGAAGCGATACCAGGTCACCGAACACCGGAGGGTGGTCGGGCGAGTCTCGACCGGGCCGTACGAGCACGATCTCTTCCCGCTGCGGTTGGATCGGCAGCTCCAGCCCGACCGTAGCCGCCAACTCTCGCGACCACGGCCCGGCCGCCAACACGACCAGGTCCGCGCCGAGCTGTTCGCCGGTCACGAGCTCGATCCCGACCGGGTTCGTGGTGAGCCTGGCTACCGGCGTGTGCCGGCGGATCGCCGCCCCGTTCCTCCGAGCCAACTGGGCGTAGGCCATCCCCAGCTGATACGCATCGCCGTACCCCGCCCGCCGTTCGTGGGCGAACACCGCGAAGTCGTCGATGCGCGCCGCCGGCCACAGGGCCCGAACACCGTCATGGTCGATGGTGTGCGAGTCGATGCCGAGTTCCTGGTGCATCGCCACGTTATGCCGCAGTGCCGCCTCGTTCTCCGGTCCGACCCCGATCAGATAGCCGACTCGGTGGAACCCGACCGCCTCGCCGAACCGTTCGTGCTCGGCCACCGAGTACCAGGCCATCGCCGCCAGCGACCGTACGGTGTAGTGGCACCGGACCACGCCACTGGACTTCGCCGTCCCGCACGCGCACAGCTCCCCACGCTCGAGCACCGTCACCTCGCAGCCACGGTCGGCGAGGTGGTAGGCGATGCTGAGTCCCTCCAGCCCACCCCCCACGACAAGGACCTTCATCCACGATCCTCCTCGTCTCGATGTCACTCCACGCGGTGGCCGCCGGCTAATCGCGGTGGGTACCACGATGCCGTGAACGGACGCCAACACCAAGGTGGTGTGCAGCAAGACGTCCATCGGGGAACGATCATGACGATGGCTGGTGTGGCCGGCGGCGCTGAGCAGGTTGATGTCGCCCTCGCGGACTTGTGCGGGCGAGGAAGGGCGAGCTCGAGAGTGAGGTCCGGCCACAACGCGTCGACGACGCGATCGCGGTGCGGCCTTCCGCCAGGGGTGCGCGCCAGCGGATCACGAGCGCGGCCGCGTGGCGGCACTGGCACACCGGCTCGCGGGAGCCGGTGTGCCAGTCACCAGAACGCTGGCCGGACGAGTCGCGCCAGACGCACTGCGCACCACGGAAGCCGACCTCGTCGCCCTGCGTACTCTCAACCAGCGGCTCTTGGTCGAGAACAGCAAGCTGCTCGACACCAACGCAAACACGTCCAGAACCCGCTGACTCGCGCAACCGGCACCATCACATGTCGTTCCGATAGTCGGTAAAATGGAGGGCCCACGGGGCCACCACCGACAGTTGAAGGTTTCTCCGGATTCTGTATATGTCATGAGAAATCGAGCCTCTCACTGGATATTTTCTGGTCGGGTCCGGAGACAATCCGGCAGCACCGGAATGGCTCGAAAATTCACACGGTTGGTGGCGCCGGTCGTCAGCAACGGAGCGGGTCGCCAACTCCTCATTCACCATCACGCGGTGGTCGCCGGTCTCGGCGTTTTCCGAGCGTGCGATGTATGACAGCGACGGCCGTCAGCAGCTGCACAATCGCCGTTCCGAGTTCGAAGGCATTTGTCATGTCGTGGCTCCATCCGCCGCGTTGTCAGGTCTGACATCACGGTGGCTGCTGTGCTAGACACGAGCGGGAACTTCGAACGGGTCCGAACATCGAACACGGGACGCGACTGGTCACAGCCATGGCGGCCAGCCACGCCTCGAAGAGACGTCGAACGCGAGGGGTACATACGAGATGGCGTCAACGGCAGAGGAGGGCAGCCCACTCCAGCAGTTCTGCGCGGGACTCAAGGCGCTGCGGACCGAATCCGGCCTGACTTGCGAGCGCCTTGCCCGCCTGATGACGCCCGACCTCGCTACGCAGGGTAAGTCGGCGAGTACTGGTCGGGTCAACGAGATCGAGAACGGGCGCAACATCAACCGGGCACCCAACCTCGACCTGGTGCTGGCCTGGGTGCGAGCCTGCCGCGCCGAAGCGGCGAGGCAGAAGCGGCCGCTGTCGGTGTCGACCGACCTCATCTACTGGGAAAAGCGACATGAACGCCTTGTAGCCGAGCTCGCGCCGGCACCGCGGTGGCGGCGCCAGACATCCCGGTCGTCACCCGCGCAGCGACTGCACCATCTACTGCATTCCCGGCCCACCCCGCAGGTCGACGAGGACCGCCGCCTGCCCTCGTACTATCTGGACCCGGCACGCCGAGTCGCGGGGTTCGTGGCTCGACCAGAGCTGGTTGAACTGCGCCAATGGTGCGAGCAAGACACGGCACAGACTGTGCGTCTCGTCCACGGTCCAGGAGGCGCGGGCAAGACGCGCCTCTCGATCGAACTCGGTGCGCTACTCGATCGTGAGCCCGACTGGTTCGTCGGACATCTCACCAGCCGACCGCTCGGCGACCTAGACGCACTCGCCGACGCGCTGGCCGGTGTCGAAGCGAGAGTGCTGCTGTGCGTCGACTACGCCGAGGACTGGGCTTACGAACTGCCGAAGTTCCTCGCCAGGATGGCTGGTGCGCGCCTGGAGAATGTTCGCATCCTGTTGCTCGCCCGCACGGTCGGCGCCTGGTGGCGAACCCTCACCAGCAACCCCGACGTCGGACACCTGGTCGACAGCGAGCCGATCAGGCTCGGCGAGATCCACGCTGGGACGGACCGGCGCGAATTGCTGACACTGGCCTACCGTGACTTTTACGCCGCTGTGTTCGATCGGCCGCCCAAGTCAATGCCCACAGTCCTCGCATCCGAGCCAGCGGGAGACCAAAGCATTCTCGGTATGCACGCCGCCGCCCTCAGCGTAGTTCTACACGAGAAGGAGCATGGAGAGCCTCCACCGCGCATCGATCCGTTGGGGCCACTCCACGCGGTTCTCGGACACGAACGGCGCTGGTGGGCGAAATGGCTCCGCGCTCAGAACGCCGCAATGGATCCAGCCCACGTGACATTCGGCGAGATCGTGGACCGGATACTCGCAGTTCCCGCTCTTTACCTTGCCGCTGACGTCTCGCAGGCCGAGCGGGCGCTCGCCATCGCGCTCGACGGGTTCCCGGTGTCGGAGGTGTTCAAGAGCCACTTGGCGGCGACACTGCATGAGGTGTACCCAAGTTCGGTTACAGACCGATACTGGGATCCACTACGGCCAGACCGGCTCGGCGAGACGCTCGTGCTGGACACAGCGGCCACGGCAGGGAGCACCGAGTATTGCGTTGACACCGTCTGCCGACCGTTCACGGAGACGGTGACCACCGTACAGGCGGTCCATACGCTGCTCGTGCTGACCCGCGCATCAGACCTCGCAGCCGCTTCGACCAGCGCGGGCAACCCAACACTCGCGCAAGAGCGCACCATCGAGTGCATTCGCACTCTTCTACATCAATTTCCTGAGGTATTCATCCCGGCCAGCAGCACCATCGTCGCCGGTCTCGCCAACCCCGAACCAATGATCGAGATAATCCGGCCGCAGATCAGATCGGCATCCAGCGAGGCGGCTCGCCTCGCCGCCGAACACCTACCGGCAACGCAGGAGGTGCTGGCGCCGCTGGAAGTCGCACTCTGGCAGCACCACCTCGACACACTTGGCACCGACGCCAGCGCGAACGAGATCGGTTACGCCCACTATTGGCTGGGTGAGGCGCACGAACGTGCCGGCGCGGCCGAAGCGGCGCTGGTCGCGGCCCGGGCAGCCGTGGAGTACTACGTGCAGGCTGTCGGCTCTGGACGTCACGACCTCCTTGCGAGTTTGGCCGATGCACGCTCGGCCCTGGCGAGCCGAGCGGACGAAGCTGGTCTACACGAGGAAGCCGACAACCAGATCACCCGAGCGATCGACGACTACCAGGATTTGATCGGCTCGGGGCAAGAACACCACCTTCGATCGCTGTACTGGGCAGAGGCCTTCAAAATCCGATCCTCGAAAACGAGACCAACCTTTCATCAACTTGAGGTGCTGTACGAGCACGAGGACGCGCTACGACGCGAGCTAAACGACTTTCTGAGGTCCAACATGCCGCACGAGGTCGCCTCAAAACTAGTGTCCGAATCGTACGGGCCGCTTCTGGCGGGAAGCGGCGAGGCTATTCTTGTTCCTGTTGGTCACTCTGTTGGACCGCTGTTCACGGACGAGAGCGGCCGTCCGGATTCTTACGAAATCCGGTACGCGGATGGCATTTTCGGCATCGACCACGAAGAGCTGAGGGTGTGGGCACTCGCACACGGCGACCCGGCGACGATCAACGAGGACCCGCCGTGTCGCGAACGAGTGCACCGTAAAGCCACCGAGATGGACGCGCCAAAGGTTACCGAAGTTGTCGACCGCCTGGTTGAGTTCGGACTCGTTGTCGAGCTACCGCTTAACGCCGAACAGATGCAGAAATTCGCCTATACCCATCAAGTCGATCCCCTGGCAGTGGGATTGGGCAATACTCCGGAAACCCCGCACTACTTCCAGATCGGACTTCCGGGTGCACCGCGGGTAAACGTCGGGCACGACGCCTACCATCTGTGGATGTTCGCGCACCGACACGCTTCGCTGTGGGATGCCGTCGAGTATGTGGTCTCCGACCGCCGTCGGGAGTCTGTGGCTCGTTCCGGAAGCGAGACCGACCCGAACCAGGTGCTGAAGCACTTTATCGATGCGCTTCCCGCACTGCTCGCCACCTCATGCGCCTACGTGGATCGCGTCCGGTAAGCGACGCTCGCGTTACATTCACCTATAGCTGCCAATGACGTGTCGTCGATACGCGCACCTCGCTGCCCGTGGGTAGCTCGTCCACGTTCATACCAAAATTGCGTTCGAACAGCCGCGTGGTCGCCGGCCACACCTCCCCAATCGAACTCCGCAAACTCCTCGAACGTCAGCCGACGCTCTCGAATCTTCTGTCCATGTCGCACCACCAAGATCGTGGAGCTGATCCCAACCTGATGACATGGTGACTTCAAGTCACGCACACGTCATCACCGACGGTCACCAAGCCGTGAAGGACATCCGCACCCGGCGCAGAGATTCTCCGGTTCCGCCGGACAGCATAAGACCAGCATCGCGCGGGTTCGGTAGTGCCTTGAGCGTTCGGTCTCAGGTCATGCGACTGCCGGTTGTGGGTGTGCTGGGATTTCTGCTTATGTCTTGGGGTGAACCGCGTGATCACCGTCCTGACGACGTTCGCGCTGTTGGCCGTGCCGTCGGCGACTGCGACGAGCGCCGGAGCCACGATCACCGTGCTACAGCTCAACATCTGTCACGGTGGCATGAACCACTGCTATCGAGACGACGCGGTGTTGACCAAGGCTACCGACGTGATCAGGTCAAGCAAGCCGCAGGTGTTGTCCGTGAACGAGGCGTGTTCCGGTGACATCGACCGGCTGCGACCGGCCATGGGGCCCGCACGGGCCCTGTTCGTCGCCGCACGCAACCTGGACGGCACACCCACTCTGTGCCGGGGTGGTAACCAGCAGTACGGCAACATCATCATGGTCGCGGCAAGATTCGCCGGCACCACCGAGCAGTCCGGCGTGTACAACGCCCAGTACACGGCCGCGGACGGCCACAAGGAACTGCGGTCCTGGGCGTGCCTGCCCGCCCCCACACTCAGCGCCTGCACCACCCACCTGTCCTCGGACCACGCACCAACCGCCCTCGCGCAATGCCAGGACCTGATGCGCCGCGCAGCCCGCTATCCGCGGCCAACCATCGTCGTCGGTGATTTCAACCTGCACAACCAGGACTCCCCGAGCATGCAAGACTGCGATCCCACCGGGTTCTCCCGCCGGGGCGACGGAACCGTCCAGCACCTGTACGCCAGCAACGACCTGGCGTACAGCACGACCACCAAGATCGACATGATGGACACCACCGACCACCCCGGCTTGCTGATCACCCTGACACATCCCTAACCCACCGCCACCGCCACGGCCTGGCCAAGCTGGTCAGGGTATGGGCCCAGTCAGAGGCGGCGAAGACGGCCACCTTGCCGACGACGGGCAGGGGCGCGATCCGGCCGGCGACGACGCGTCCAACGTGGAAACCCGCCTTGTGGTGCCGTCGGGCGCGAGGACAACAGTTGCCGCCGGCACAGAAGTGACCGCTGACTGTTCCCACCCACGCGGGCGAATCCCACGCCCGGGATTCCCGACCGCGGCCCGGTCACCCGGACCCTGCGGTCGACCCGCTGGTCCGCCGGACCCGGACCAGCAGCAGTGGTATGGCCACGGCGATCATGCCGGCGCTGACCCACAGCACCACGGTGTCGGGTGCGCCGAGCAGTTTGAGCGCCGAGGCCATCAGCACGATCAGCAGCGCTGACCGGATCAGTCCGGCGGGCGCTCGGGACGACAACCTTGCCCCGAGGTAGACGGCGGGCAGCGCGCCCAGCAGCAGCGTCGTCGTCAGGTGGAACTCGACGTTGCCGAACAGCAGGTGCCCCAGCGCAGCCGAACCCACCAGCGGGATCGCCTGCATCAGGTCGGTGCCGACCAACCTCGCCATGGTGAGGCTGGGATAGAGCAGCATCAGCGCGACGATGATCAGCGAGCCGGAGCCGACGCTCGTGACTCCGACCACGAGCCCGCCCACGAATCCCACGAGAACGGTCGGCACCGGCCGGACCGCCAGGGTCCCCGTCTTCGGCTCGCGCACTCGGATCCGTACGATGATCCCCCGCACCACGACGGTCGACACGGCCAGCAACAACGCGACGGCCAGTCCGCCACGGATCACCGACTGCAGCGACGCCGGATCGGTCAGCAGGCGCAGCAGGAGTACCGAGCAGAACGCCGCCGGCACCGAGCCGTAGCACAGCAGCCGCACCAGTCGCAGGTCCACGGTGCCGCGCCGCTGGTGCACCGCGGCGCCCACCGGCTTCATGGCCACCGAGGCCACCAGGTCACTCGAGACCGCCGTGAGTGGGTCGACCTTGAAGAACAACACCAGGATGGGCGTCATCAGCGCACCGCCGCCCATGCCGGTCAACCCGACCACGAAGCCGACCAGCCCGCCAGCGAGCACGAGGTGCCAGTCCATCACGCACCCACCGCAGCAGACGTGATCGAGCGCTCGGCCTGAGTCGACATGGTTGACCAAGCTAACCCACGATCCTGGGGTTCGATCAACGACCCACGTTCGGCGGCATTCCCAGGCTGACGTCCGGGCTGTGGTGCACCGGGTCGCAGGCGCGACGCCGGCGGCTGCGCCGCGCCGACCAGCGGTTATCCGAGGTTGAGGGTGAGTGCTCGTCGTCCCCGACGTAAAGTCCGCGGAAGCCCCGCGGATGCCCGCCGGAAACCACATCGGGCTGTACTCGTTCACGTCGTTGGCATAAGCCAGCGCGTGGCCGCCGGGGGCCATACCCCACCACCCGATGATGTGCGGCCCGGTGTAACGACAGACCCTGACCGGTTTGGCAGCTCGACGTCGCCCGGTTCACCTTTGGCGTCGTTCGCCATCCTGGCCTCCCACACGTGGCCCTTGGCATTGCCGGCCCGGCGCGAAGAGCACTCGGTTCGAGCCGCACGTCCGGCTACAGCCAAGGCCAGAACGCGTGGTGGGCCTGTCGGACGCGATCGGCGCGGTGTGGCCACGCACGATCACCCCAACCTGCCTCGTGCACCCGCTGCGCGACAGCTCCCGGTACGCCGGCCGCCAGCACTGGGACGTCATCTCGAAGGCACCCAAACCGGTCTACGCCGCACCCTTGAAGCCGCCGCCAAGCAACGCTGTGGGACAACGCCTGGGCTGCGTTCGCGCACTTCCTCCCGTTCATGAGTGTCTGCCGCTTTGGGCTCGGGAACGAGCTGACCAACTACACCGTCACCGGGTTAGCTGGACGGCGGGTCGCGGCGAGTCGGCGCGCCGCAGTGCATTAAGTTGATCACCCACCTACCGAAGGGAGCACGTGTTGCCCGTCGAGGACGTGTACTTTTTAGCGCTGCATGAACCCTATTCCGCGCCCGAGCACCCGGTTCCGATCGACGCGACCATCGTCCACGCCAGGACCTTGCTCCATTCCAGGCTTCCGCAACCCGACGGCGGGCTGATGTTCCGGTGCCTGACCGAGTTCCCGGACCGCACACAGGGCTGCGTCGTCCCGCTGTCGACGTTGACGTACGAGCTCGATGGTGGTGCGTTGTGGCATAAGATCGGTGACTGGGAGCGAGTCGTCGAGGAGGTCGTGCGACTTTCTCGGGAGCGCCGCTGCGACGCGATGCCGCTGGGCCTGAGCAGTCGGGCGACCGCCGTGCTCGGCAATGGTCCATATACGGAACACACCGTGCTCTACATCGACGGACCCCAGGAGAGGCTCGGCCCAGCGGATCGGCGAGCGGAGCTCGACACGCTGACCAGGCACGTCGAGGACTTCGTCTCGCGGGGCCCATTTCGGCCAGGTGCCGGCCTGATCCAGCCGCCATCCGAGCCCGAGGTGCTGCCCTACAGACCATACGACTACGGAAACAGGTGACGACTGCCTCGTCGTGATCATCCAGCAGCGATCAGAGCGCTGAAATCGCGAAGACAGCAACGCAGTGATGTAGCACTGCGTGCGGTGTTGCGGAGGTCCCACGGAACCCTCGCGCTGATCACGCTCCTCCCCCACCTCATCGAGCGGAGAGCCGCGCCGTCAGCTGCGCGACCGTGGGGTTGTCGCGCACCGTGCGGACATCGACGTCGGCACGCAGCACCGACCGCACGCGGCTCACTATCCTTGTCGCCAGCGGCGAATGCCCGCCGAGATCGAAGTCGTCGTCGGGACCTACCTCCGGCAGCCCGCTGCTCGTCGTCACCACGATCGGGAGCCGGGAGCGACTTCCAGTCGACCTTGCCGTTCAGGTGACCGGCAGCTCGGCCACACACACGAAGTCGGCGGGCACCAAGTAGTCCGACAGCCGGTCGGCCGAGAGTCGTCGCAACGCTTCCGGTTCGATCGCCGCGCCTTCCGCCGGCACGTAGTAGGCCACCAACCGCTTGTCCCCCGGCCGGTACTCGTGCACCGTCACCGCGGCGTGCCGCACGTCCGCACACGACGCCAGCACGGCCTCGACCTCACCCGGCTCGACGCGGAAACCCCGAACCTTCACCTGGTCGTCGGCACGTCCCAGGAAGACCAACCCCGTCTCGCCGTTCCGGCGCACGATGTCCCGCCGATGTGGTGGTCGCCATGACCGCGGCACCTGCCCGATCTTCCCCGGGAGGACTTCGAGTCCGTCCGCCCGGTGTGCGACGAGATCGACCTTGAGGTGCTCGACGCGTATCGCAGCAGGCAGACGCACCCATCAAAGCTGCGCTACGGCACGAGGTCGAGCCGTGTGGGTAGCGCGTCGCACACTCAATTGCCCCATGGCTTCCGCTAGCCGGCCCGCGGGATCCGCGGCGTCTCGCGACGGCATGTGGTGAGACCGTCGCGAGCCCGCTGCTGCTCGGCGTCGCCGATCTCGATTGCTCTGGCGAGTGTGCGATATCCCGAAGTCGCTGGGGTTTCTCGGCTTCGCCACGGCGATCGCCTGCGGTCTGGAGTGCGTGTCGGTACCTCTGCATGCCGGCCGAGCTTCGCACAGGTGAGTCCCGGTTGCCGCGTGCGCCGGCTTCACCGTCCGTGTCACCGGTGCGCCGGTACAGGTCAACCAGGTCGGCTCGCGTAGTGTCCAACCCAGCAACGTCTATAGCATCGACTATACTGGGGTCTATGGCGACGACATCGATGCAGCTGGACAGCGAGTTACGGAACGAGCTGGCGATGATCGCGGAGCGCGACTTCCAGGGTGTGGCGTTGGGTGAGGCGGTCCGGCGGCTGGTCAAGGAGCATCAGATCAACCGGATCATGCAACGGTACGAGGAACTACGTGCTGACCCTGAGGAGTGGGCCGGCTACCAGGCCGAAGCGCGACTGACCGACCAGGTCGTCGGTGACGGCCTACCCGATGCTGGGGAGGAGTACCCGGAGTACCGCCGGTGAGTCGACGGCTGCGTGTCGCGCCGTGGCAGGTGTGGCTGGTGGACTTCGGCCAGCCGATCGGACACGAGCAGGGCGGTCTGCGGCCCGCTGTGGTGGTGGGCTCGTCGGTCCACTGCCGTTTTCCCATCGACATGGCGATCGTCGTGCCGCTGACCACCCGCGACCGCGGCTTGGACCACCACGTGCGCATCGACTCCGCTGGATCCGGGCTCCTCCGGCCAAGTTGGGCGCGCACCGAAGAGGTCATTACCGTCTCCACCCAACGGTTCACCCGCTCCCAGCCACTCGGCACCGCCTCGGCCGCTGAGATCGCCAAGCTCACGGAGTGGCTCCGCGAAATGGTCGCCTTCGGCTGACTCTCCGGTCCTGGAGGCCGACCGGTTACCTCCTCCGGCGTACGTGCATCCGGCCAACGGAAACGGCGTCCGCCGCCACGCATACTGGTGTCCGCACAGTTGCGGGCCGACCCGGGCAGTGACCTGGAGCGTGAACCGTCTCATCGCGTCGCCAGGTGCGGGAGCGGCTGATCGGCGCGCTCATCCCTGACGCGCTCGGTCCCGGTGACGGTCCGGCCGGCTGTGTTGCCGGCGCTTCGCCGGCTGGACAACCTCGACCCGGCGGCGTTGCTGGTGTCGACGCGCAGGATGGACCGCGCTCGGGCGTGTTCATTTGCGGATCCAGCTGCGCGAGCTCGGCTGGAACCCCGGCAGTCGGGTGGACACGGACACGATGCACGGCTGATCCTCATCGCCGCCACAGGTCGCGCATGGTCTTGCCGACGACGTGGCGGGCGCGGTGGTGCCGGGCGGCCTCGACCAGCAGCCGCCGCGCATGGGTGTTGCCCGTTTGGTGATCGGGCCCCGGACCCGCGCCGTCCCGGAGGACAACTCGCTGGGCACCAGGCGGCAGCCCAGACGCCGCACGAACGGGGTGAACTCGCTGTGGGCGGCCATGGCCGCGATCGCCTCGTCGAGCCGGTCGCGGCGTGCTTGGACGGTGAGCACGGCGTCGTAGTCCGACTCGAACGTCATCTGCACCGTCGGGCCGGGGAACCGCTGACGGCGCAACCATGCCGTGGGCACCGGTCCAAGTGGACCGCGTCCCGAGCGTCGGTCTTTACCCGATCACCCGACGACCGCCCTTTACCCGATCACCCGACGACCGCCGCAGTTTCGAGGGCGTCGCGACCACACACCGGATCCCCACCGCAGACAAGGCGCGGGCCAACCCGAACCCGGTCGGGCCAGGCCGCTCCCCCGTCGACACCCACGGGCTCGGCCCGACTGGCCGCGAACAGCCCGATACGGATGATGGACGGCTATTGGTGAACGGGCCGATCGTGCTGTTTCCCGACTGAACGAGCAGCCATCACAGCGAGGAGGTGTGGTACCTGCTCGCCGGCACGCTGACCGTAGTCACGGTGGCAGCGGATGGACGGGAGACCATACATGAGCTTGACCCCGGCGACGCACACGTCGTCCAGCTCGGCCGGTCACACGCCGGCCAAGCCGGCCGATTCGGAGCACGGCTCATCGTGGTCGCGGTTCGGCCAGAACCATAAGACTCCACCCAGGTGCCACGATCGACCGAGTACATCGATTCGCACGGACACTGTCGCACCCGACGCGACTGCCACGTTCACCGCGACCACAGCATGTTCAGCCGCGTTTGTACCTCTCCCACCACGTGAACGCCACGCGATACTGCTCCGGCGTGTTGTCCGGAGCGTGGTTGGCCAGCCCGTTCCTGCCGAAGTAGTGGTCGTGGACCTGGTTGCGGGCGGGCCGGGACATGTCCGGGTCGGAGATACCGTTGGCGTGGATGTGGTACGCGAACCCGTCATCGGGTGTGCGCAGCCATGCCGCGAACCCGACGGTGCGCAGCGCACGGACGGTCTGCCACCGCTGGGTCATGCTCATGCTGCTCACACTGATGTCGACCACCCCGCCACCGTCGTGGGTGCCTGCCGAGTCGGGGTTGCCCGGCGTGTAGGACCCTTGCGTCAGGGTCAGGCTCCAGGAGAGCATGCCGTCCGCCGCCCGCAGCATGTCGGCGGTCCGGGTGTTGACCCTTTTGCCGCCGTAGGAGTCGGTGCGGGAGCCGGCCGTTACCGGCCGCGTCACGTCGAACCGGCCGGAGCCCAGCTGGATCAGCGAGGTGCGACCCGGGACGCCGTTGGCGTCGAGGCCTTCGAAACCCAGGCTGCGCTGCCACGCGGCATACGCATCCAACGTCGCGGTACCGAAATGGCCGTCGGTCTGAGCCGTGGCGAGCAAGCCCTTCGCCCGCAGCGCCTGCTCCACCGTGAGCACATGCTCCTCGGCGCCGGGCGTGGTACCCGTGCCCGACTTCGGCGGATCCACCTGGCAGGCAACCAACACCATCTCCATGTCCACCACCGCCAACGCCCTGGTAGTCGGGGTGGCCGCACGGGCCGCAACCTGTGTGCCAACCAACGCCGGCACCACCAGCACCGCCCCGGCTGCGACACCACGAGAGAGCAACCGGCGCCTCGAGTAGATCGCACTCCCATCCGGTGACTGAACCATCAGCACACTCCGTTCGCTCAGATCCACGGTCATGGTGGCAACCCCGCGTATAAAACACGTACAAACGGGCGGCCGCCGACAGTGTTGTCAACCGCGTCGCCCCCACAACGGGCTCAACGCCCCAGCCGATCTCCCAAGCTCGCTGCGACGTCCGCGACTACGAACGCCAACCCTGAATGTCTCATGTGGACATGGCGTCCGCGATGAGGTCGTCCCAGCGTGAGGTGACTGATTCCGCACACTCCGTAGGAGGCGGTCGACCAACGTGAGACTGCGTGAGTCGCGGGTCGACGTGCCTGTTTCGGCTGCCGCTCGCGCCGCCGTCGTGGCCTGCCGGGAACGTTTCCTGGTGCTGTTTGGCATCGAGCATGCAAGCCCTCCCGCGGACATACGGCGGTAATCGGAAGTTGTGACTGTCACGGCCCGTGCGCTCGCGACCCGCCGCCACCTTGGCCCGCTCTGGGCCTGGCAGCGACCCCGGATACGACAATCTCGCCCGCACCGCGACGCGGCGAACGTAGACCTCGAGCAGGGCATTCGGCGGCTGTCGAACTACCGCCGGCAGGAGCCTGGGAATCCGTACGTGGGTGCGGTTACATCGAGCCCAGCACGTGTCCATCCCGCGTGGACGTGGGTGCGCAGCCGCCAGGACCGCAGGGTGCGTGCCCATCCGGATGTCCAGAACGCGACGCTGACGGTCCGTACCGCGACATGCACGGCGTCGGCCCGGCCGCACAGGCGTCGTTGGTCGACTGACTCAGCCCCGCGATTCCAGTTCATTGAGAAGGACGACAAGGCATGCAGCCAGGCTCTGGTCATGGTGTTCCCGATCCGAACCAACCGCAGGTGCCGAATCAACAATTCCCGCTACGGTTTCCGAGCGGGCCGCCGCGCAAGAGCAACCTGCCGTTGATCATCGGCGCGATAGTGGCGGTCGTGGTTGTCGGTGTCGCCTCGGTGCTGTTCTTCACCCTCCCCGGCGGCGAGGACAACAACGCCGACAACACGGGCGACAGCAACGAGCTCGAGAAGTCAACTTCCGCCGCTCCGACGAACAGCATCACCTATGAGATCACCGGCACCTCAGAGTCGCCGCCGACCGTTGTCTACACCGGATCCGACGCCAAGGACTTCGAGAAAACGGTCAGCAGTTTGCCGTGGTCGGTGACGGTAGACTCGGCGCCGGATGACAGGCGTGCTCGTCGTCGCGGTCGGGATTGCCGTTCTGGTGACGCCGAGCACGACGGCGAATCCTCGCGGGGGTCGGGCGCTCGCCGGCCTGGAGTCGGCGGGCACGGTGTACGCGCCGACGTCCGGTGATTCCACGGCCGCCTTCGACGTGCCGGACGTCAAGTGGCCCGCCCGGCGTGACCCCACCAGGGCACTCCGCGGGGGATCTTTCGTGGATCGAGTGGGGCGCCGAGCGCCGGGCGAGATCGTGGACGGCCAGGACTACCTGACCACGTTCTCGGTGTACTCCGATGACATCGGCCAGACGGGTCAGTTCTTCCAGATCGACGCGCCGGGCCTCTTCACCGCTTCGCCGAGGGACCAGTGTGCACAGGAGGCCACCGTGTGGTGTCAGGCCGCGGCATTTCGTCTACAGTAGACGGACGATGAGGCCTGGGTGCTCGCGCTACCGTGGGTTCACGACGGCGTGGGCAGCGATGCCCGGTGGCCGCACTCGTTGCTTCGGCGGCGCGGCCGAGTGGAGCCGTGTCCCCTTACTGGGACTTGGCCTGTATTGAAGTCGGCTGTGACGGCCTGATCCAGTAGGCCTGTTCCGAGTTCCCGGAAGTCAACCTGGACTATCGCCGCCGCGAGCCGCCGATCGCGGTCGGTCTGGGCCGCTTCTGACCTGATCGGGGCGTTTCCCAGCGTTCGGGAACAGTCGGTTCGGAATCAGTCGCCATACCGACAGTCGTGCGTCCGGCTCTGCTCGGGGCGCGAGGTGCAAGCTGTAAGCATGACTGAGTTGCTGCCTGCCCTGCCTGACGAGTCCTTCCAGCGCGTACTCTGCGTCGTCGCGCACCCGGACGACATGGAGTACGGCACCTCCGCCGCCGTCGCGCGCTGGACCGCGCGCGGAGTCGACGTCGGCTACCTGCTGCTCACCCGCGGGGAAGCCGGTATGCCGAACCCGCCGGAGGAGACCGCACGCCTGCGTCTCGCCGACCAGCGGGCCGCGTGCGCGGCCGTCGGCGTCAAGCACCTCACCGTGCTCGAACACCCCGACGGCATGCTGGTATACGGCCTGGATCTGCGCCGCGACATCTGTCAGGAGATCCGCCGGTTCAAGCCGGATGTCGTGATCGGCGGTGGGTTCGAGGTCGAGACGTCGATGGGTTTCGACCAGTCCGATCACCGTGCCGCCGGTCTGGCGACGGTCGACGCGGTGCGCGACGCCGGCAACCGGTGGGTCTTCGCCGAGCAGATCGACGACGACGGCCTCGAACCGTGCGACGTGCGCTGGATCATCATCCCCGGAATCGCCGGCGGACTCGACGCGACCCACGGTGTGGACGTCACCGGTGAGCCACTGCGGCGCGGGATCGCGTCACTGGAGGCACATGCCGGGTACCTGGCCGCGCTCCCGGACCATCCCGCGCCGGCGGACTTCATCCCGAAGATCCTTGCGATGAACGGGAAGCGGCTGGGGGTCGAGCACGCGGTGCTGTTCCGAGCCCACGACCTGCAGGCGCCACCGGCGTTCCTCACCGAAGCCACCACCTGACGACCGGACCAACGCTGTCACCGGCTGGCCAGGCTCGCCGGTGCTGAAGAACCCGGCCAACCGACACCGGGCGGTCGGCCTCACCGCCGAGCAGTGGCACTACGCGTTCGCCAACACACGTGCAGCGATCGAACGCCAAGCACTACAAGTCGAACACCGTCACCGAGATCAAAGAGTACGAGGGCAAGGCGCACCTGCTGCCCGCGCAGAAGGGCTGTGAGGAGGTCGCCGACTACGCACTCGCCTGGGCGGTCGAGCACGCCGGCTGGCCGAGCGCCCAGGCCAGCGGCACGTGAAGGACTCGCGCCTCACGCACATCGGCCGCCCCACGGTGCTAATGCTCGTCGAGGAACCGCTGAACATCATCGGCGTAGCGGTCCTTCGCGACCGCTGAACCGACGATCACGATGTAGCTGCCAAAGCTGGCAAGGGAGGTGATCGGGCTGGCGGTCCTGGGTCCGGTTCGGCCTGGGTCGGGCAACCGGCGACCAGGTCGATCACCCCTGTCAGGGTGTCAGCCGGCGCCTCGCTGATCCGCACGATCGCCGTCGCCACGTCGCAAAGGCCGATCATCGGCACCGGAAGACCGCCCACGATCACCTCGTGTCCGGAGGCCGGCCACAGGTGCAGGTAGGCGACTTCGTCGGTCGGGTCGATTACCCAGCCGAGCCGCAGATCGTCGCGTTCACCGGGGCGAGAACCGCACGTACGCCCCGGTGGGGGGCCATCCGCGTCGGCGGCCAGCACGGCCGTGGAGCTGAGGCAGACGAAGCGAGTGCCCGGGGCGACGTAATCCGGACGGGATCTGGCCGGGTCGCTGGGCGCGAGCTCAAGCTCAGGTGACGTCGAGGCGTACGGATCGTGTGACTGCTGACGATCGCGGACACCCTAGTCGTCACGCGGTCCTTCGGAGGGCGCCGCCATCATGACCCTCGCCTCGCGCACCGACCACACCAGTCGCCAGGCGACCTGCGGGTCGACGCTCAGCTGGGCCCTGGCCCGGGCGAGCGATTCGAGCTCCGCGCCGAGTCCCGACGGGCCGAGCGCGTTGCCGAAGATCTCCCGGACAGTCGCGCAGAACAGCAGGAAGCACGCGCTCTGCCACCGCACGCTCCGCAGCTCGGTGACCGTCTCCTTGGGCCGCAGCTTCTCCGCCAGCGCCACCTGCTGCCCGGGTGTGCGCGCGTCCGGGACGGTCACGAGGTCGGCGACGTAGTCGCTCCGCTCGGCGGAGTCGTCGCACCGGTGCACGGCGGCCATGAACGCGTGCGTCTTGCGATCCAGCTCTCGATCGAGCAGCGCCTCGGTCACGTACTCGAGGTCGCCGCGGTCGTCCTCGGCGACGATGTCGACCAGTTCGGTCGTCGCGCGGCGCAGCTCGCGTGGCAGTCCGCCGGACAGGCAGTGCAACAGGTACGTGAACTGTTCCGGCACGTCGCGCAGCCGCCGCGACAGCCAGCGCCGGCTCTCGGCCAGCGTGAAGTTGTCCACGCGTACGATCTGGGTGAACGCGCTGTCGAACGCGTCCCGCACGGGGATCCCGCGCCGCTCGAACGCCGACAGCGCGTCTTCTGAGACGGACACGAGGAAAAGGCAGTTCGGGATCCCGAAGATGCCTTTGACGTCGTTGACGAGTGCGTGCGCCTCGGCCGGGTCGTCCACCTTGTCGAGCTCGTCGATCGCGATGATCACCTGGTCGATGACTCCCGCGTTGCTCAGCGTGGTCGCGGTTCGCTCCGCGAACCGGCGGAAGTCCGCTACCACCTCCGGGTGGGTGCGGTTCTGCTCGGCTCGTGCGATCGCGGCGTTCCACCCGGCCTCCGCCTTGAGCGGGAGGCCGATCTTGCCGGACCACCCGCTGGTATAGGTCTGGAGGAAGCGGATGCTCCGCAGCTGCTCGAACGCCTCCGCTCGCAACCGCACGGCCCACGGGTAGGTGCTCGCGCGGCGGAGGCGTTGGAGACGGATCGCGCCGCCGTCGAGCACCATCGCCAGCCCGACCGGGACAAGGCAGAGCACCGCGAGCACCACCGCGACGGCGACGAGGCCCGCGACGTCGACGAGGACCAGCGCGATCTGAGCCCGTCCGCTGGTCACTGTGCCGAGGCTGAACACGCCGCGCTGATCCAAGGGCTCGCCCATCGCGGCGGTGAACCCGGTTCCGAGCAGGGCTGCCGCCCCCAGCAGTGACGCGAACAGGAGCACCACGGCCGCGGGCCACTTCAGTACCCGCCAGGTCGGCGGGCGTCGGCGCACCTCCTGCCCGGGCAGGAGCAGCAGCGGACTGGTGTGCGCGACCACCTCGTTGCACAGGAGCGCGTGCAGGTGCAGCACGAAGTCTCTGCCCTCGTACTTCGACGGCGCGGCCGCGATCACCGGCAGCGGCGGGGCCGCGAGCGGGGCGCTGAACATGCCGTCCGCGATCGCGCGGATCGTCGTCGTCTTTCCCACACCGCGTGGTCCCGCGATGCCGACCGCCTCGGCGGTCGAGCGGCCGAGGATCCTCCTGAGCTGGTTGCCCGCCGTCGTAACGACCGTCGGCGCCTCCCGGTCATCGTCGTCGTGGCGCGCCCGGGCCACTGACAGCTCGGTGCCGTACAGCGGTTCCCCCTGCTCGGCGAGGTACTGGCGAATCTCGGGCAGGACGATGGTGCGCAGGACCTCCGACTCCCAGAGGCGCGAGTCACGGGTCAGCCGGACGCCTTTGTAGATCCCGTACACGGCGCCACTCGCCAGCCGAACAGACAGTGCCAGGACTGCGGCCCCGCCGGCGATCGCGAACAGCACCAGCCCGAGCGGCATGCGGGGAACGGCCGTCAACGACAGGCTCCCGTAGCCGAACGCGATGATCACAGCGAGCAGTGGCTGGGCGGCGGGCGGCAACACGGTGATCCACCGCCGGCGACGCAGCGGGGCAGTCCACAGCCGTTCACTGTCCGACCCAATGGCCACCGCCGCCTGGTGCGCCCAGTCCCGGGCCGAGCGGTACCGCGCCATGACGCCTGGCTTGTTCCGGATGGCGCGGGCGACCTCGATCCCAGGGATCTTCAGTTCCCTGAGCTGCTCGACGACCTCCTCATGTTCGAGCGCGCTGGCGATCACGGAGTCCAGTTCACGCCGCAACGTAAGGTCGTCCACGGTGCGTGAAGATACGGCGAACCAGGCGCGGGTTGGGCTGGTCCGGGAAACTCTGGTCGCGCCGGCGCTCCGAGGGAACGAACGCACACCGCCGCTGGGTGCGTCTGGTCAGATTCGCTGGTTGGGATTGCACCAGCCGGTCAGGAAGTCCAGCACATCGAGCACGACGTCGTCCTCGTCGTCCCGGCCCGCATCAGCGAGCCTGACATGAAATGCTTCCAGCCGTTGCCGCAGCGCCTCGCGATCGGCGCCACCGTCGACCAGTTCTCCGACCTTGTCGGACAGCCGCCTGAGTGGGTCCGGCGACGCGAGCGCCTGCTCGAAGTCTTCCTCCCAGGTCATGGGTCCACCCTATTCCAGCTGCCCGCGGTCGACTCGATCAGACTTTGGTACTCCTCGTAGGTCATCGTCCTGGACGGTTCGATCACGCCGTGCCCCGATGTCGGGCTGTCGCGACGGTAGGCCAGCCCCTCCGGTAGGTCGTCGGGATCGATCGACCACACGGGGTCCCTTCCGGTGCCGCCGAACTCCGGGGGACGGCGGTGCGACGGCAGGTTGTTCGCAGTCTCGGGCGCGATCGAGATGCCACCGCCGCCAGGATGGACCATGCCGTCGGCGTCTGGGGTGACGTCGGTTCCGGGACGGGCACCCAATGTCCGCGCGGACGGCCCCGTCCTCGGCAGGTCGCCCTCGGTCCGCATGCCCCGGTACAGGTTGTACGGCGCGAGACCGAGCGGGTCGAACGACGCGGTCGGGTTGCTGACGTACGCCTGTGGGTTCGGCGCGGGCGCCAGGCCGAGCGGGTCGTTGCTCAGGTACCGGGCGCTCGCCGGATCGTAGTAGCGGTGGTAGTTGTAGTTGAGCTGAGTCTCCTGGTCGAAGTACTGCCCAGGGAAGCGCAGCGGGGTAGCGACCTCGCCGGCCGGCGTGGCCGGTGCGGCGCCCCACAGGGTGTCCTGCGACCGCCAGGCCAGCGCGCCGCTCCAGTCCACCAGTTCGGTCGGCGTGCCGACCAGGTCGGTGACGATCGCGTAGAACCGCTCGTCGACCGACTCCCGTTCGAGCTGGCTGACCGGGCGGAAACCACCGGGTTCCCAGTCCCACACCGTCGTGCGCGAACTGTGCGTCTGCTCGGCGAGCACCTCACCGTCCCAGGCGAAGTCGACCCGCTCCACGACCGCCGCGCCGTCGAGCCGCTCCTTGGCGATGCGGCGGCCGAGCGGGTCGTACCGGTATCGCCACTGTTGACCATCCGGGGTGACCACCCCGACCAGCCGGCTCTCGGCATCCCAGGCGTAGTGCCAGTTTCGCGCGCTGCTCGACAGGGTCTTGTGCTGGCGCAGCACCACCCGACCCTCGGCGTCGTGCTGGTAGCGAACGTTCCCGGCCTGCCGGATCAGGTTTCCGGCGTAGCTGCGGTCCCCGACCGCGTCATCCTCGCGTGCGGGCCACCCGGCCACAGTGATGTTGCCGGACGCGTCGTAGGAGTACCGCTCGGTCCAGTCACGACCGCGGACCGCGGTGACCCGGCCGATCGGGTCGACGTCGTACTCCCTGAGACCGGCCAGCTGGTCGACGACCGCCGCCACGTTGCCGTCCAGGTGATACCGGTACGAGCGACGCTGGATCAGCCCCGGTCCTCGGTCGCCGTCCGGTGTCGTCAGCGCCTGTGTGGTCAACCGGTGATTGGCGTCCCAGGTCTGGGTGAGCGTCGCGCCCACGCCGAGGTGACGCTCGATCTCCCGGCCCGCGGCGTCGTACCCGAACCGCAGCGTGCGACCGGCCGTGTGCAAAGCGACCGGCTGGTTGTTCTCGTCGTACTCCCACACGCTTTCCGCGCCGGACGGGGTGACCCGATGTGTCCGCCGGCCCCTGACGTCGTAACTGGAGCGGACCGTTCTGCCGTTGCAGGTTTCGGCGACCACCCGACCGAACGCGTCGCGCTCGAAGACCAGCTCGGCGTCGGCGTTCACCGCCCGCGTCATCCGACCGGCCGGGTCATACTCGAAGCTGGTCAGCGCGTCGCCTGCGCGCCGCTCCACCACCCGGCCGAACGGGTCCCTCCGGAAGCTCACGGTTTGGCCAGCGCCGTTGGTGCGCTCGACGACCTGCCCAGCCGCGTCGTACCGGTAGGTGAGCTCGCGGCCGTCGAAGTCGACCTCGCGGACCACCCGCCCCGCCGAGTCGTAGGAGTACCGCCACACCAGACCCCGGGGGTCGGTGACGGCGGTGACGCGCAGCTCGGTGTCATAGGCGAACTCGAGGCGAGCGCCGTCCGGACCGGTGTGCGCGACCGGCAAGTCGAAGTGACTGATCTCGGTCCTGCTGACCCGGCCCATCGCGTCGACGCGTTCCTTGGCGTTGCCCTCCCCGTCGTAGGACCACCGTTCGGTGGCGCCGTCGGGCAGGACGCGCATCGCCGGCCGGCCCTCGACGGTCCAGCCGAACCGGGTGACCCCGCCGACCGGGTCGGTGATGGCCGAGACTCTGCCGAACGCGTCGCGGTCGAACCGGGTGGTCGCGCCCTTTCCGGTGGTG
Source organism: Actinophytocola sp. (assembly GCF_050699935.1). Lineage (NCBI taxonomy): Bacteria > Bacillati > Actinomycetota > Actinomycetes > Pseudonocardiales > Pseudonocardiaceae > Actinophytocola > Actinophytocola sp. The sequence goes on along the minus strand of NZ_JBOHGB010000010.1, from coordinate 49,125 downwards.
ACCACGACCGGCAGCCCCGCTGCGTCGGTCTGGTACCGACGGATTCTGCCGGTCACGTCGGTGGTCGTGAGCAGCTGACCGCTCTCGCCGTAGGTGTATGTCGTCCTGCCCTGGGTGGGGTCGACGACCGCGGTGAGGTTGCCGCGCTCGTCGTACTCCTGGTGCCACACCGCTTCGTCCGGGTCGACGACGGTGATCGGGAGGCCGAGATCGTTGTACTCGGCTGTGGACCTCGTCCCGTCCGGCCGAGTGCTCACGACGAGGTGGCCGGCCTCGTCATAGGTGTAGTCGTACCGGCGACCGAGTGGATCGGTTCGGGACACCAGCCGATGGTGGCCGTCCCACTCGAACAGGGTCTCGTCGCCGAGCGGGTCGACCTCGCGCACGATCTGCGACTGGTCGTTGAGGTGGTAGGTCGTGACGTTGCCGAGCGAGTTGGTCGACCGGGTGATCCGGTTCCGGTCGTCGTACTCGAACGTGTAGCTCAGGCATCCGTCCCGGCCCGTACCGCGGACGCACCGGCCCTCGGCGTCGTAGGCGAACCGATACCACATGCCGTTGCGGTCTTCCCACCGCGTGATGCGACCGTCTTGGTCGTACTCGAACCGCATGGACTGGCGCGACGAGTTGACCACCTCGACGAGCCGGCCCGCTTCGTCGTACCGGTAGTTAGCGAGCGGCAGGCCGGGACCGCTGTCCTGGTCGAGCAGGCGCAACGCGCTGATCCGGCTCGACTCGGTCTGCACGGCGATCCGGTAGCCGCCGGAGTGGCGGATTTGGACCGGTGCGCCGTCGGCGTCGTAGTCGACGTCGATCCGGTTGCCGTTGCGGTCGCTGATCGCGGATATCGGCAGCTGGACACCGGCTCGCGGTGCGAAATGCAGCGTCCGGTCGTCAGCGCTGATCGTGAATCCACCGTCGTCGGTGCGGGACAACGGCATCGGGGTCCCCTGAACCGGGAGCACCGAGCCGATCTCGCCCGGGATCGGGTACTTCAGCAGCATGCCGTCGTCCGCGGCGAAGTGCACGGCGTCCGTGGTGACCTCGACCTTCTGGTCCAAAGTGGACGACCAGGACGCGCCGAACCACCTGCCGGCGCGGTAGTCCGACCGGTGTGCGCGGACAAAGGTCAGCGGTAGCTTGCCGGCAAGCTCGAAGTCGACCATCGTCTGGAACATCCGACCGGTCGCGAGGTCGATCGGGTCGCCGCCTCTGGGCGTGCTCTCGTTGGTTCTGGAATTCGCGCTGGGGTTGGTGTTGTTGTCCGCGACGCTGCTCGGCGAGCTGGACCCGTTGGGGGAGGTCGTCGTGTCGGGGGAACTCGTGCCGCTCGGGGTCGTGCCAGGACTGTCCGGGGAGCTCGGGCCGTCCGGACCTCTGGTCGTCGGGGCGTCCGGAGTGCTCGAAGGCGTGGTGGGGGCGCTCGGAGTGGTCGGCGTATCCGGGATGCTGGACGGGGTGGTGGGCGCGACGTTCGGCGCGTTCGGGGTCGACGGGGCGTCGGCACCACGCATCAGTGTCGACAGCTTGCCGATGATCTCGTCGAGCTTGGTGACGACGTTGCGGATCAGCGGCGACACGTTGCCGATCGTCTTGATCAGCTTGCGGATGAAGGTGGAGACCGTGTTGATCGTCTTGGTGATCGCGGAGACCGCCTGCGCCACGACCACCGGAGTGGCGAAGCCCAGCGACGCGGCGATCTCCGCGGCCCACGCGATCAGCCGGCCGACCAGCTCGGCGATGATCTCCCGCACGAGCTCGCGGACCGCGGCGACGACCTCGCCCATGATCGCGACACCGGTGGAGATGCCGCCGGCCAGCGAGGAGGCGCCGCTGAGCGCGTCGGCCACCTCCGCGCCGTGCGCGCGGTAGCTGTCGGCCGCCTGGCCGGTCCAGCCGGAGGTGCCGGAGTTGACCTCGTTGAGGAACTCCTGGGTGATGGCGCTGACCTCTTCGGCCACGTTCGCCCACGTCTCGCTGAACGCCCGGATCTCCGGCGGGTCACCGGCCAGCCAGTCCAGTGCCTCCTTCAGCGGCTGGAAGTGCTCGATGATCCAGCCGACCCCGTAGGACAGCAACGTGCCGACCGGGTCGATCACCATGGACAGGACCTCGAGGCCCACGCCGGCGGCGCCCAGCCCCGCCTCCACCCACGATCCGTCCGACACCCCGTTGGCGAGGTCCATCGCCGACTCGGCGATACCGATCCCGGTGGCCGCGTTGGTCGTCTCGACCGGCGCGGCGACGAGCGGGTTCCCCTCCGGCATCTACATCTCCCCCTCGATGCCGCGGAACTCGGCGGCCTCGCCGGTGTCCGTGCCGGTGTAGGAGGTGGCCGTGTCCCGGACCTTCCGCGCGGTGTCGCTCAGCGCGTCACTCCCCTGTTCCAGCGCTGACACGCCCTTCTCCTCGAACGGCTGGAGCAGCAACGCGAACGGCTGACAGATGACCCCGAACGCCTCGTTGTTCATCGTGACCTGGTTGGCCGCGTCCCGGGCCGTACGGAACCGCTCGACGAACCCGTCGAGCTTGCCCGCGTGCGTGGCCAACTCGTCGGGGAGAACCTCGTAGCCGTCCACCCTCTGCCCCCTCAGCCTCGGAAGATCGACCCGTCGTCGTCTTCGTCGTCCTCGACCTGCCCGGGCATGGGCCGCCGCGGCGGCGAGCGTCGGGGTGGTGGCGGCTGGTCACCGCCGGTGTCCTCGGTGTCGCCGTCGGAGAACCGCAGCGGCTCGTCCTCGGTCGGTTCCTCCTCCGACTCCTCGGGCGGCGGAAAGGTTTCGTGTGCTTTGGCCATGATGTGCTGCGAGGCCGGGTCGTCCTCCCCCACCGTGTCGGCGACGATCTCCGCCAGCCGTTCCGGGTACCGCGACTGGGCCTTGCGGATCGCGGCCATGACGTTGGCCGCGATCTCGTCCGGGCTCATCTGCCGGACCCGCTCGGTCATGCTCACGTCGGTCGGCAGCCCGTTGTGCCCGACGGTCACACTTACCGCGCCACCGGCGACCGACTCGGTGATGCTGACCTGCTCAACCCGGTCGGCCAGCTGCTGGAACCGTTCCGCCTTCTGGTTGGCGCCGCGCTGCCAGTCGTCGACCATCCGCTCGGTGGCCGACAGCGGATCGGACATCGAAGCTCCCACACGGTTGATTCACGCTTGCGATGTCCGACTTTACGACGAGTCGCGGCACCGTGCGGCCGTTATCGACGAGTCGTCGGGTCTCGCACCCGTCAGGTCGTCGGGGCTGGGGAGGATGGCGCCACCGGTCAGGTCGTCGTACGGCCGGGCGGCGACCAGGGAGAACCCCGTTGCCGCTGCTGCATCGCACTCGACGAAATAGCCAACTAATGATATGCCAAACTCAACCGCGACGTCATCCAGCACTGGCTCGAAGAACCCAACTGGTCCATCAGACCCGCGTGCCCTGAATAGGCCGTTCGAGGGTTTCTTTGACGTGAGTAGACGAATCGGTGGTGCCGGTGGGGGTTCTGATCCCGGTCCGCGCAAAGGTGCGCAAGTCGTTGTCGCCAGGGCGGCGGCGCTCGCCGCCTGGCGACGCATGTGCCTACGCTCCCTCAAGAACCACGCCGAACAGTACGCGGAATGCGTCACGCACTCCGTCGGTCAGGTGCGAGAGTTCTTGGCGCGCACACCGTGCCAGCGGCTCAACCGGATGCTCTTCGCTCTTGGCGACGGGAACATCGCCGTGCTCGCGGTCTCGTGGGTGGAGTTCCGTGGCAGGACTGCCGCCCGCAGGTTCCGGGACATCAGCGACACCTACGGCACCGGCCAATTCAACGACGAGATGCTCGACGCCATCGCCGAAATCGCCGCCTGGGCTCCACGACCGTGATGGAGCACAGACGGGTACGACGGTGCACCATGAGCGCGGATATGCCGCGACAAAGCCACGCAGCGCGGCAGTCTCCCCCATGCTCGCGTCGTTGCCAGCCAGTGGCAGTGCCGCCATGCGTCGAGGCCAACGCCGTATCCGGCGCGACGCTCTGTGCCCGAGCACGGGATTCCCGGTCTTGTGGCGCCCTTCGCCGGCAAGGAGATCGACCCTGTGCCGGGGCACAGGGTCCGATCCCGCTCAGCGCTTCAGGCCCACGTGCCCGTTCGCCCAGACGAAGGGCGTGGTGAGGTGTGCGGTCGCCAGCCAGGTCGGCATCCGGTCCGCTTCGTCGAGCAGTGCCCGTCGGGTGTGGCGTGCGGTTTCTTGGTCCGACTCGAACTCGTAGCCGACGCCGGGGGCGACCAGCTGCACGGCGTGCACGAGGACATCGCCGGTGATGACGATCTGCCGCCACGGCTCGCGCACCAGAACGGACTGGTGGCCCGGGGTGTGGCCGGGCGTCGGGATCGTGGACACGGTGCCGGCGCCGCCACGTGCGAGGCATACCTCACCGTCCACCCGATCCAGCTGCCCGCTGCGTCGCAACGGCTCTACGACGTAGGGCAGCACGACCTCGTCGCCGGCTTCCTCCAGGGCACGGATCTCCCTCCGCTGGATCACGTACCGGGCGTTCGGGAAATATGGCACTCCGTCCGGTGACACCGACCAGCCGAAGTGGTCCTCGTGCAGATGGGTCAGCACCACCAGCCGGACCTCCGCGCGGTCGATGCCCGCCTCTGCCAGGCGTTCCAGAAGATGCCCCGGCACCGGCGCCCACGCGGACGCCGGGCTGCCGGCCGGTCCGACCCCGGCGTCGACGAGCGCGACGCCACCGGCGGGAAGGCGAATCGCGAAGCACCGGAAGTCCAGGTTCCAGGCGTCGCCCGGGCCGAAGGCGTCCGGGTCGACCCGCCGGGCGCGCGCCCAGTCCCGTCCGGTGGCCCCGGTGAACGCCTCACCGGCGGTGCGGAAGAAGGGACCGCTGGCGTCGAGCAGCGCGACGATCTCAAACCGGCCGACCCGCATGGTCGCCTGCCCGGACAGCGGTGCGGACGCGGCGGCGGACATGCCACCTCCAGCCACGGCCAGTCCCACGGTCATGCCGCCGAGCAGCAACGTACGCCTTCGCACACCGTTCATGGTTCGACTCCCTCCTCGTGCCGTCTGCGATACTCCGGTGCGAAGAGTCGATCAGGGGTGCTGGGCCGGTGCGAGCGATTCGAAGAACATCGAATCCCCAGGGAGCTCGGTCATGCTGACCGTGTGGGTCGATCCCGGACAGCTGACCCGCTCCCGGTTCGCCCTGTCCCGGCTCGCGGAGCTGTCCTGCGCGCTGGAAGTGTTGACCCACCCCAGCCGAGCACCCTTCGCCCGGCGGTGGGTCGACACCACTCGCCATCGCCTCGACGTTGACGAGGTGTCGCTGATCCACGCCCTGGTCGAACACGATTCCGCCTACGTGCCGGACTTCCTGGTGCCCCTGCCCGCTACCTACGAACCGACGCTGGACGACGACCTGGCCGCGGTCGCGACCACGCCGGCCGACACCGTGCGGCGACACCTGACGAGGGCTTTCCCGTCCGACCCGCTGCCGAACGCGGTCGCCCGTGTGCTCGACCGCGGCGGCGAGCGCGCCGTCGCCGAGACCGCGGCGGAGCAACTGCACCGCTGCTGGCAAGCCACGCTCGCCGACTCGTGGCCGGCGCTGCGGCGGGTTCTCGATGAGGACGTCCGGCACCGCGCCGCCCGCGCCGCGCGGCTCGGCTTCGCCGAGATCCTCGGTGACCTGCACCCGACCCTGCACTGGGACGGCACGCGGCTGACGAGACAGACCACCCACGACCTGACGCTGGAAGCGGCGCCCGGCCCGGTCCTGACGCCGTCAGTGTTCCTGCCGTGGCCCGCCGTGTGGAACGGAACTCCCACAGACGTCCTGCTGGGCTACCCCGCCCGCGGCCGAGGCGCCGTCTGGTCGTCCCCATCCCAAGTGCTGGGCGCATCGGTGCTGGGCGCCCGCCGGGTCGCACTGCTGGCGGACCTCGACCCACCACGGTCGACCTCGGAACTGGCCACCCGGCATCAGCTCAGCCCCGCCACGGTGTCCTACCACCTGAACCGTCTCTGCTCAGACGGCCTGGTCACCCGCCGCCAGGACGGCCACAACGTGCTCTACACCGCCACGGATGCCGCACGATCCCTCCTCGCCGCCGTGAACCAGGCGTCGCACTTGTAGTGTCGAAAGTAGACACGGTCGGACGACCCGGTACCGCCGCGACAGCTTCGGCCGCGCGAGCATCGCCGACCGCATCGCGGAGGACCTCACTGGTGACCGCGGAATCGCTGGGTGAGCCTTTGGGTTCGGCTGGTTGTCATTGTGCCCGGAGTGTGGACCCAGGCCCGAGTGTCGACTTCCTTGGCCATGACGTGGACGGGCGTGTATCTGGACGGGTCGATGCCGCGATGGCCGTGCCGCACAACGGTTTGGTGGATCATGTCGGAGACGACGAGAACCAGGTCGGCATGTGGACGGCGCACGAGCTCCCGGTAGAGCGGTTGGCTGTTGACCAGTCGGCAGGTCAGGTTCAGGTCCGTACCGACCCAGCCGAAGCGGCCGCGGAGCACCTCGCCGGCGTGTACCGCGACCCGCAACCTGATGCGCGGAGCCCGGCCGGTCGTCGAGTTGTGTTCGCGCAGGGCGGCGCAGAGTGACGGAACCACCGGGTCGAAAATGTCTACTTTGGATACCGCGGCCGGGACGAGCATGATCATGCCATCGCCGCGGTCCTCGACCACGAGTGTGTGCCAGGCGATGTCCGCGGCACGAAAGGCGGCCCGGACCAGCTCGTCGAGCGCTGCCCGTGCGTGTAGTTGAGCACGGTCGTCCCACCGGCCCGAGCCGGCCATGTCGATGACGACGATCGACCAATACTCCGGATCGGCCAGCGTCGGAATCCGGTCGCGATCCGGACGACGACCGGTCAGCCGCCCACGACCCCGAAGGGCCGACGCGGCGAGGAGAAGCCGCGAACTCCCTTGTCGCACAGCCATCTCCCACCTCCAGCGACCTGTTGGCGGTGTCGTACTGGTTGGTGACGTGCGCCGTTGCATAGGGGTGACGCTAATGACGTCCGGATCGGGCGGGAACGCGGTGCGGGCGCACGACACACTGGAGGACAGCCCCGTGGTGGGGGCGAGGTTCACCTCGTGGACGAACCGGTCGGCCACGGTCGACAATTCCGGTGTGTCCACGTGGTCGCGGGTCAACCTTTACTCCCTGGTCTCGCTCGGCGGTGTCGGGCTGCTCGTCGCCGGCTGGCGCGCGACCGTTGAGCGGCACGCGACTTTCGTGCACGGCCCGCACGAGGCGCTGGGCCCGTTCGGCTGGTTTGTCTTCGGTGTGGTGCCGGGCTATCTGGTCGGGACGTGGGTCGCGCTCAAGCGCCCGGACCATCCGCAGGCCCGCAGGATGCTGGTCGCTGGCAGCGCGTATTCGGTCAACCTCGCCGCCGCGGGACTTCTCCGCGCCGCCGCCGGCCGCGGCGATCCGGAACCGTGGTTCTGGTGGGCGAACCTGGCTCTACAGCTCACGGGTGTTGTCGCCGTGACCGCAAATGCGCTGGCACTGGCGTCGTTTCCGGATGGGACGATCGAGCGCCCGTGGCAACGCTGGGGGTTGTGGGTGATACGGCTGCACGTGGCTGTGCCGCCGCTGCTGTTGCTGGCCAGCCCCACCTTGTTGCCCATGACCTACCTGCTCGCGCCCCATCTGCTCGAGGATGCACCACGGATGGCCAGTCCGTTCGCGGTGCCGTGGCTGCACTGGCTGGCCGAACCGCTGGAATGGTTGCTGTCCGGCCAGCTCGGCGGCCTGCTCCTGGTCGCGATCCTCGCCGCCCGCTTCCTTCGTGCCGACCAGGCGCAGCGGGTACGAATGCGGCTGGTGGCTTACCTGCTGGCCGCGATCAGCCCCCTCTATATGGCGCACTTCCTGCTGACACCCCGGCACGGGCCGGAGAACCCGGTCTGGCTGCAGCTGCTGTCCGGTGTGCTGGCCGTACTGATGTCCCTGACCCCGGTGATCATCGTGGTAGCGATCCTGCGGCACCGGCTGTACGACATCGACCTGGTGATCCGCCGGTCGGTGGTGTACGGCGCGTTGTCGCTGGGCATCGCGGCGGTGTACCTCGGGTTGGCCGCCGCCCCCGGGCTGGCCCTGGGCGACACCATTCCGGTGGAGCTGGCCGTGGTGTTGACGATCGTCGCGGCCGTCGTGTTCCAGCCGCTGCGCCGCCGGCTCGAGCGGCTGGCCGACCGGCTGGTGTTCGGTGAGCGGGTGAACCGCTACAAGCTGCTCACCACGTTCGGCGCGAGCCTCGAGCAGACCGTCGCGCTGGGCGAGCTGCTGCCGCATCTGGCCGACACGGTGCGGCGTGGGCTGGCGGCCCCGTGGGTGCGGGTGACCTTGCCCGGCGTGGATGTCGTGGCCGGGACGGTGTCCGGCTCCGGCGACGCGGCGCTGCGGGTCGGGCTCGAACGAGGCGGCGAGGTCGTCGGTCATATCGAATGCGGGCCCAAGGACGGCGGCTACCAGCCCGGAGACCGAGAACTGCTGGACACGCTGGCCGGTCAGGCGGCCACCGCGATCGCCAACGCCCAGCTCACCACCCAACTCGGCGAGCAGGTCAACGAGCTGGCTCGGTCCAGGAGCAGGATCGTCGCCGCACAGGACACCGAGCGCCGCCGCATCGAGCGAAACATCCACGACGGCGCCCAGCAGCACGTCGTCGCCCTGATCATGAAGCTGCGGCTGGCCCGCAACCAACTCGACCGCGGCGACCGGTCCACCGACGAGGTGCTCGACGAACTGCAGCGCGACGCCCAGGGACTGCTCACCGACCTCCGCGAGCTCGCCCACGGCGTCCATCCACCGGTGCTCAGCGACCAAGGACTGGTCGCCGCCGTGCAGGCACGAGCCGACCGCATGCCACTGAACGTGCGTGTGCACGCCGAGCCGGCGCTGTACGACCAGCGACTCGGCACCGAGATCGAAGGTGCGGCATATTTCGTGATCTGTGAGGCACTGACCAACGTGGTCAAACACGCCGCAGCGCGCACGGCCGGCGTCCGATTGTCCACAAAGGATGGAAAGGTGGTGGTGCGGGTGCGTGACGACGGCGTCGGTTTCACGTCGGCCAAGGCCAACGGCAACGGGCTGACCAACCTGCGGGACCGGGTGGAGGCCCTCGGTGGCCACGTACAGGTGGACAGCAGCCCCGGCACGGGCACCAAGGTGCACGCCGAACTCCCGATCGGGGCCCACCATGGCTGAGCGGCTCCGGGTGGTGATCGCTGAGGACAACTACCTCGTCCGGGAGGGCACCAGAAGACTCCTGGAGGACACGGGCGTCGTGGACGTGCTGGCCGCGGTCGGCACCGCCGACGAACTGCGCGACGCCGTACGCAGGCTAGGCCCGGACGCTGTCCTCACCGACATCCGGATGCCACCCGGTCACCACATGGAAGGCATCGACGCCGCGCACGCGATCCGGGCCGAACACCCCGGTACCGGCGTGGCCGTACTCTCCCAGCACACCGACGCGAGCTACGCCTTCGCGCTGTTCCGAGACGGCACGGCTGGCCTCGCCTACCTGCTCAAGGACCGACTCGGCGACGTCGAAGACCTGATCCGGGCGCTACGCGAGGTCTCCCGCGGCGGCTCGGTGATCGACTCACTCATCGTCGAAGCACTTGTCGCCAGACGCACCCGCACCTCCCCCTCCCCACTGGCCACACTGACCCCACGCGAACTCGACGTGCTCCGCGAAATGGCCCAAGGCAAGACCAACGCCGGCATCGAGCAAGCAGTGCACCTGTCCGCGTCAACCGTGGAAAAACACGTCAACTCCATCTTCAGCAAGCTCGAACTCGCCGAGCAGCCAGTACACCGCAGGGTCGCGGCCGTACTCGCCTTCCTCCGAGACCAACCCCACGAATGACACGCCCCCGCATGAACCGACTGGCGAGCCCCGTGGCAGCGGGCAACAATCCTGGACGGCGACGGTGGTCCTCGACTGGTTGCGCACCGCGCGCTGACACCTTCAGGAATTCTTCAGCGAGCCGAGGGGAACGTCCCGGTTGATCGTCTGGTCATACGGGTCGCGATCCCGATGCGACCCAGGGGGACGGCCATGGATCAGGATGACGCACCGGTGACCGAGCCCAGCGTGGAGCCGGCGCCGGCCCCGCTCGCAGGCATGCTGCGCTGGGTGGCGGCGACGCTGCTGGTGCTCGGGTCGAGCGCGGTGATCGTCGCGATGTTTCTGCCGCGGGAGCCTGCCGTGCCGCGGCGGCCGGGGTGGCTGACGGCCATGGTGGTGGTGTTGGCGATACTTCTGGTGGCGCTCGCCGTCGCCGCGTTGCGTGGCCGCGCTGACCCAGCTCACTGGCGCGGTCTTCGCCGCTGGTGCGTGCTGCTGGTCGCCGCTCTGGCCTGGCCGGCGTGGTGGTCGTTCGGGGACGCCTCGGAGAACCTGTCCAGCGGGTTGCCGGTGCTCGGACCGATGCTGTTCGCCATCGGGTTCACCGCGATGCTCTGCGCGGCGCTGCTGCTTGCGGTGCTCAGCCCACCAGGAGCAGTTGCCGGGCCCACCGTGCGCCGGAGGCTTGTCGGGGCCGGTGCCGGCGTGCTGGTCGTCGCCGTCGCCGTGCTGGCCTCCCTTGTCGTTGTCCACATTGGGCCATTGGACGTCACGACCGCCGCCACGGTGCGGCCCGCCGCGGTGCCGACCGACCCGCACAGGCAGGCCTGGGCATGGGAGGCCCCGGAAGGCCAGCGGGTGAACGAGGTGGTTACCGCCGGTGCCGGCGTGGCCGTGCGGGTCGTCGACGGCGTGATCGCCATCGATGGCACGACAGGCAAGGAACGCTGGCACTACCGCCGCACCGGATCTCGTACCAGTGGGCTCGGCGTCAGTCCCGACGGCAGGTTTCTCCTGGTCAGCTTCTACTCCTCCGTGGAGGACGTGGAAGGCGTCAGGGTCATCAGCCTGGATGCCATGACCGGCGAGGAGGCCGGCTTCGACGAAGTCACCGAAGGCGGCGTGTTCCGCGGGATTCGAATGGAGATGACCAACCGGGTTCTGCTCGGCGGTAACCCCGACGAAGGCCTGTTCCGCGGCTACGACCTGCGCAGCGGCGAGCGCCTGTGGGAGTACCGAAAGCCGCAAACCTGCCGATTCGGCGACGTGGCCGGCAAGCCGATGGTCGGGCGTGATGTCGTGTTGTTCGGGTTGGTCTGCGGACCGAAGGAGCCGCGCAGTGAGAACGTCACCGTCACAGTCACACTGCTCGCGCTGGACGATCGTACCGGTGCCGAGCGGTGGAGCATCGAACGGCAGGTTCCCGCCCTCGCGCAAAAGGGCAGCGGTCCCGACGGAGACTTCTGGACCAGCCCCGGCTGGAACATCGACCAGTTCCTCGAGCTGGCGTCGGACGGGTCGGCCGTCTCCTTCGGTTGGACCGACAGTGAAACCGGTGCGGAGGACCGGTTTCTGGCCGATGCGGCTACCGGTGACGTCCTCCTCGATGCCACCGCGCTCCCGACCGGCGAAATCGTCGAGTTCACGAAGGAATGGCTGGTGACCGGAAAAGGCTCCGTGTCGGACGCGTACACGATCACCACGATCGTCACCGGAAGCAGCCGCGCGGTTGGGGAGATATCCGTGCGGGGCCCCTCGGAACGGTGGTTCACCGGCGAACTGGTCGTCGGGTTCGGCCAGTGGTTCAGCACTGAGAACGCGTGCCGCAACATGGTGTCGATCGCGCCGTGGGATGGTGCGCCACCGCGGCGTGCGAATATCCACTTCGGACGGCACGACGCCGACCAGTACTGTGAGTATCCGGAACTCGAACTCGCACCCGGTGCGATCGTCGCCTGGCACTCGGACACGAACCGGATCGTCGGCATCGCCTGACCGGTACCGCTTCGCTCCCTGCGGGAATCCCGCCAGCAATCTCTCCCGGCGTCAGAAGCCGATGCTGTACAGGACGATGAGACCGACCGCCGCGCCGATCGCCGCCAGGTAGCAGGTCGAGCGGGCCTTGCGCAGGCCGCGGGCGGTGTGCACGTCGACGGCGACCACTCGGGAACCACGCAGGTAGTAGGCCAGCAGGATGACGGCCAGCAGCCCCAGGCGGCCGATCATGCCGAGGACGCCGCCGGCGGTGTCCTCCTCGGTGCTGGTTGCGGTACCGACGGCGGCGATCACGAAGAGCACGCCGATGGCCGGCAGCCGCCACCGCGGTCGCCACGGCAGGACGACATAGACCTGGTCGCGGCCGGCGGGCGGGTCGGGCAAGAACGGCAGCATGGCCGAGAACAATGCCTGGCCCGGTGCGTGGTTGAAGGTCATGTCGTCGAAATGCGCGGTGGGCGTCCTGGCCGCCGCCCGCGAACCGTCGGCCAGCGCGTAGCGCTCCCGCAGCAGGCGCTTGAGCACCTTTCCCGTGGCGCCCAACGGCATCGACCGTGTCTCGTCGCAGACCTCGAGCATGGCCACGGTGGGCATGTCGTTGGCACGCAAGTTGTCGTTGACGCGCCGCAGGAGCGTCCCGGCGTCGGGCAGGGCACCGGGGTTCGCGGCCGGGGCCGGAGTCCGGCTGCTCACCCGGTCGGGAAAGCGGTTCACCCGCGCCGGGACGCTGCCGCCGGTGTCCTCGCGCGCGACCGTCTACGCGCTGGCGTTGTCCGCGCTCGCGGCCGGCGACCGACACGCGGTCGGTGGTGTGGACGGCATGGTGATCGCTCACCGGTCCGGCACGCCGGATCTTCGAGCTGACCTTTCACCCGGCCAAGGATTTGCTGGCGGCCAGCGTCATCGACGGTTGGACCTGGTTGTGGGACACCGACGACGTCTGCGCCCGGACCGGTGATCCATCACCGAACGCGAATGGCACACCTACCTACCGGACCTCCCCTACGACCCGCCGTGCCGACCGGACGGAGACCCGGCCTGACACCGAACTCCGCGTCCCCGCCATGGCTGGCAGTGTCCAACTGGCAGTGTCCAATGTGTCTATTCGACGTAGACTGTCCATGCCACGGCCGAGCGTTAGAGGCCGAGCACGCCGCGTCCGGGCCACCGTCGCGCGGGGCCGTCGACGTCCGGTGGTTCGGGCTTGAACCAGCGGTCTGGTTTCCTGACCGGGGCGGGTTGTTCTACTGGTTTGGCCAGTTCGGTTGGTTTGTGTAGGGCTATCGCCGCGACCAGGGCTTCCTTGAGGCGTTCGGCCAGGTTGACTTCGGCCAGGTCTTTGGTGATCTCGTTCAGTTGGTAGGCCAGCTCGGGGTCCTTGGCGATCTCTTTCAGATAATCGGCCAACTCGGCCTGGCCCAGATCCATGATCGCCAGGTGGCGGAGGCTCGCGCACTTGCTCAGGTCGCCCTCCAGGGCGCACGCGACCGTGTCGACCACGCGAATTGCTCGGGCCACCTCCTTCAAGTGCAGGGGATCCGTGACCAACTCCGACACGACGTGGCCTAGGACTTTGCCGAGGAAGTCCGGCATGCCCAACAACTCCGTGCCGCACCACGCGATGCCCGATCGCACCGTGTCCGAGACCTTGTCCAGGCCGCCGGCCACGGTGTCGAGGCTCGAGGATTGCGTTGGCGAGATTCGCTCCAGCACGTCGCGGGTGAGCGCCGCCGCCTTCTTGGCATACGCGTCGGCCGCTACCTCGACGGGAGAGTTCTTCGCCAGGCCCGCCACCAGTTCCGCGGCGATGTCCACGCGTTCCTCGCGTGTGCCCGGCACCGGCAGGTCCGTTTCCACCACCGCGGGTGGTTCTGCGACGGACCGCCCGGGAGGCCGCGAGCACGGGAGGTCGGCGCACGTGTCGCAGCCCTCGCCGGTTGGGCGGTGCCAGCTGGGCTCGTCGTCGGCCGGGGCTTGCAGGATCAGCATCGAGCCGCAGTCCAGGCAGGCGAACACGTCGCATTCGGCGCCGGAGTCCGAACCGCCGGCGTGCTGGCGGACCGGGACGTTCTCCGGGCTCAGAATGTCGGCCCAGCGGCGGGCGTCCCGGGCGGTCGCACGCTTTCGGAGGACTTCACTTCGTCGAGTCAGGTCGGCATTCTCCGCCGAGAGGCGCTCGTTCTCGTCGCGGAGAGAGGCGACGTGGCGCTTCAACTCGGCCGCCCGGCGCGCCACCTCGGCCGTGCGACGTTCCGACTCGACGGCCCGGCTGGCGAGGACGGCGATGTCCTGCCGCAGCTTGGTGGCCTCCCGCTCGAGTGCGGCCTCGCGCCGGTCCGCCGCCCGCCGCATCGCGCGCCGGCCCTCCGCGGACCGCTCGAACGCCCGGTCCACGGCCTCGCTGATCTCCTGCGTCACCATGCGCTGCACCGGTCGCAGACCCAGTAGGAAGTTCCACCACCCCGGCCGGTACATGTACCTCAGCGTAACGCCACCTACACCGCGAAGACGATCTTCACCGAGGGCGTGCCTCGGCGCGGCCGGCCCGGAGTCGCCAACCGGTCATCGGAGTGCGTCCCTTGCTGTCCCGGGGCCAGGCGCTCATCTCACCGAGACCGTCGCCGAGCAAGCCGACGATCTCGGCGGCCTCGAGCGCCTCGACGTCCCAGCCATCGGTGAACAGCTCCTGCAACCCGCGTTCGGTGAGCCGGCCGCGGTCCGGGGTACGTGCGCGGGGCACGTCGGCAAAGCACAGCACGGCCACCCGACCACCCGGCCGGCAGATCCGGCCTAGCACCTCCAGGTACCGCCGCTGCGCCGAGGGCCGCAAGCAGTGCAGCAGTCCGCTGTCCACCACGGTGTCGAACGACCCGTCATAGCCCAGCTCGGTGGCGTCCGCGACGACGAACTCGACCTCCAGTCCGCGCTCCGCCGCCTTGTGCCGCGCCCGCGCGATAGCACTCGACGCCAGATCGACACCGGTGACCGAGTGCCCCCGAGCGGCGAGCGCCAGGCCCAATTCCCCGGTGCCACAACCGATGTCGAGGATTCGCCCGCGGCACCAGCCCATGTCCACCAGCTCGGCGAGCGCCGGCTGCGGCTCCCCGATGTCCCACGGGACACCCCTGCCGTCGGCTCGGTCGCGGTAGACCTCCTCGAAATCCATGTCCGGCGGTTCGGGCTGCTCGGTCATCGCGCCTCCCACGATCGACGGCCAACCCGGACCGTATCGCGACCGACACAGTCGCTGCGCTAGGAGGCCGTGGGCTCACTCCTCGGCGGGCACAGCCTTGTTCCCGCGGCGCTGCACGAGGTAGGCGATGAGCCAGTATGCCCGCTCGAGCAGCCACGCACCGATCACGATGATCACTACGAGCAGGACTGTGACGACCGTCGGCGCCAGGCCGAGGTGCCGGGCCATCCAGTCGGCCACCCGGTGGCTGGGCGACCTCGGGTCGAACAGCACTACGGCCACGAACACCGCCGCGATGCCGGTGACGGCCAGGAGAACGAGCTTGCGATGGCGGCGCGACAGGCGAGCCCGCCGACTGATCACGTCCGCGGCGCCCAGGATGCGTCGTACCCTCAGGAGCCGGACCGCGGAGAGGAAGATGACCAGGCGAAAGATCTGCACCGGTCCCACGACCAGCACCACAGCGGGCACCGTCGCCACCGCGAGCATGAGCTCGGCCCGGTGTTCGCGAATCCATCTGAGCCGCTCGCGGCTGACCAGAAGCAGCAGCACCGACTCGCCGATCAGCGTCACGCCTGAGGCCGTGTTCAGCACCGCGCCGACGATGGCCCAGATGCCGCTGGTCATGGTGAGGAACACCGCGGGCACCGACATCAACGCGGCGACGAGAACCGGAACGTCCGCCCGGTCCTCGATCGCCTGTGCCAGGTCGTTGCCCCGACGCTCCCATCGCCCCACGGGCTCGCATGATAGGGCGCCGACCACCGACCTCGGTTCGGAAAGTGCCGACCCGCTCGTCGCCGGGTACACCTCGATTCCCGTTGAGGCGCACTGAGCTACCCGCCGCCGAGTGCCCGCGCCGTCGCACGTACGTCACCGTTCTCCACTCTCCCGCTCGGTGACCGGGTGCGACGCGCTGTCCCGCAGGTTTCTGATGAGTGCGGTGGACTTGCCGGCCACGATAGCCGCGACGAGACGGTCGAGCACGGGCAACCGCGCCATCCGCAGCGCGGCGCGCCGGATCCGCCGCTGTCCGGGGGTGGCCGGCAGGAACCACCGCGCGCCGGCCCGGCCGGCCCGCTGCTTGTCCTCGGCCACCGGTCGCCACAGCCGCTCGTAGGAGGCCAGCGCGGCGTCGATTGACGGTGCCCGGGCCAGCTGGTCGGCGAGTACGAACGCCCCCGCCACACCGAGCGATGCGCCCTGGCCGGCGAGCAGCGACACCGCGTAGCAGGCGTCGCCCACGAGGGCCACCCGTCTCCGGCTCCAGCGCGGCATCTCGATCTGCGCGACCAGGTCGTAGTAGATCTCCGCCGACGGCGGGCACCGGTCGAGCGCCATGGGCACGACCCAGCCCAGCCCGGCATAGGCGGCCCGCACCGCGGCGCGGAGGTCGTGCGGCAGCGCGGTGTCCGTGCTCCGGTGCACGGCGAACGTCGCGACCCGGCCGTCGCGCAGACCGTAGAAGCCCATCTGGCAGCCGACCGAGTCGGTGAGATGAACCCGGTTCTGCACGACGGCATGGATGTCCGGGGCGTCGACGACGAATGCGGCGGTGTGGAAGCCGAGGTGGCGGACGAAGCGCGCTTCGTCGCCAAACACCAGGCGGCGAACCGTCGAGTGGATGCCGTCCGCGCCGACGAGTAGGTCGGCGTCGAGCATATCGCCGCCGTCCAGTTCCACCCGCACGCCGCCATCACGCTCGGCCACTCGCACTGGGCCGGTGCCGAAGCGCAGGTCGACCCGCGGCGGAAGGTGGTCACGCAGCACACGCTCGAGGTCGGGCCGCATGATGTCGAGCAACCGACCGTTCGCGAACTGCGCGAGTCGCACCCCGGCACGCCGCCGCCCTTCTTCGTCGACCAGGCTCGCCTCCTCGATGTGGTAGGACTCCTCCTCGACGGCTGGCATCAGTCCCATCGCCTCCAGCGCGTCCAGGCCCGGTCCGAAGAAGTCCATCATGTAACCCTGATCGCGCGGACCGGCGGCCCGCTCGAGCAACACGACCTCGGCGCCGAGCGCCGGCAACCGGTTCGCCAGCGTGAGACCGGTGATCCCGGCACCGCAGATCACGACTTTCATCGGTGTTCTCCCTATCTGGTGTCGGCCGCGCAGGCGGCGAGGATTTCGTCCCAAGTGGACACCGCGAAATGACCGGAGCCCACGATCCATTGGACGTCGACGTCCGGGATGGTTCGCCGCAGGTACCTCCCAGGAGCGGTAGGCGATCAGCGCCTCGTGCGCGCCGCCGGACTCGAGCGCCTCCCGGTCCGGGGTGGACACGGCCGATGCCATGAGCGAGAAGAACACTCGCGGCCAGTACTTCGCACACCAGCCCAGCGGCGCGAACGACACCCGCATCGCCCACGGCACGCGCCGGGCCAACCGTGCGTAGGCCCGGTCGAGTTGCTCGAGACCCGCCATGATCCGCGGCGTCGCCACCGGCGCGAGCGCGCCGATGAACCGCAGCCGCTCCGGCGGCAGCACCCCGCACGCGAACAAGTGCGGACCGCCGCCGGAATGCCCGGCGACGCCGAACTCCCCCACCCGCCCCCAGGGCGTCCGCCAGCGAGGTCACGTCAGCCGGCCAGTCCGCGAACGTGCGGCCGCGCTGATACGTGGAGCGCCCGAATCCCGGTCGGTCCACCGCGATCAACCGGAATCGCTGGGCGCGTGCGGCGGCTTCGGCGAACGCTCCTTCCAGGCGGCTGCCCGGCGTGCCGTGGACGTAGAGCACCGGAAATCCATCCGGATCGCCGCCCTCCAGATCGGCCAGGTCACGCCCGTCCGGCAACGGATGGATCCGCGTATCCCGCACGTCGCACCCTCCCGTCACGATCGCTGCTATGCTATTGGGCATTCGCCCAA
This sequence comes from Actinophytocola sp., assembly GCF_050699935.1. Lineage (NCBI taxonomy): Bacteria > Bacillati > Actinomycetota > Actinomycetes > Pseudonocardiales > Pseudonocardiaceae > Actinophytocola > Actinophytocola sp. The sequence goes on along the minus strand of NZ_JBOHGB010000010.1, from coordinate 31,195 downwards.
GGCAATTGCACAGTACCGCAGAGGATGACATGCCCACATCTGCTGAGCGAGGTCGCGAGGTCCGAGCGCGCCTACTCGAGGCGGCGGCCGCCCTGATCGGGGAGCGCGGCTGGTCCGCGGTCAGCACCAGGACCCTGGCCGAGCGGGCCGGTGTGGGCCCGGGCCTCGTGCACTACCACTTCGCCTCGCTGCACGCTCTGCTCACCGAGGCAGCCGTCGACACGATGCGCGAGGTCACCGCGGCGGTGCGGCCGCTGCTCGCCGCCGCGGGCACACCGGCGGACGCGGTGCGCCTGCTGATGGCGTCGTTGGACGAGTACACCGGCCGCGATCCGGCATCGAGGATGTTCGTCGAGACCTACCTCGCCGCGACCCGGGACCGGGCGCTGCGTGAGGCGGTCGCGAGCGTTCTCGACGACCTCCGCGCGGAGTTCACGACCTGGCTGCGAGCACAGGAGGTCGCGGACCCGGAGGGCACCGCCGTCGTGCTCGCCGCGGCCGTCGACGGCCTGCTCCTGCACCGGGCGCTCGACGCGGGCATCACCGCCGACGCCGTGACACCCGTGCTCACCCGGCTCGTCCGCGACGACTCCGCCGCGGGATGACGACGTACCGAGGAGGCACGATGGCCATCACCGACCGCAAGCCGACCGGACTGCTGCGCGCCCTGCTGCGCGCGCCCATCTGGCTGTACCGGATGAGGTTGGGCCGGCTCGCGGGCCGGCGGCTGACCTACATCGCACATCTGGGCCGGCGCACGGGCGCCCGGCGCGAGGTGGTCGTCGAGACGGTTCGATTCGACCCGGCCACCCCAGAGATAGTCGTCGTCGCGGCGTGGGGTCCCGGTCCCGACTGGTACCGCAACCTGCTGGCCGCACCCGCCATCGAGGTGCGCGTCGGCGGGCAGCGCTGGCCGCGGCCACGCCACCGTCTCCTCGACGCCGACGAGACCCAGCGGACCTTGCTCGCCTACCAACGCAACCACCCGCACGCCTGGAAACGCCTCGGTCCCCTGCTCGGCTTTCCCACCGATTCCGCCGACCCGCACTGGCCGGACGTCGCCGCGTCGGTGCACGCGATCGCGTTCCGACCATCGAGGGACGGTTGATCACACACGTCAGCCGGCGTGCACCCCATGGCTCGCCTCGCCCCGGGCTCGCGCGAGCCGCAACCCGTTGCGCGCCAACCGAATGACACCACCCGCCGGCGGTGACGGCGAGCGGGTCGTAGGGCCCCGAACCAGCGGGGCGAAGGGCCCTACTCCGCAGGTGGTCGGCCGCCACACCTGGGTTGCCCGCCCGCACGAAGGTGGCCGCGTGGCGAAGCGCGGTGTTCGTCGTCGGCCACGTGTGGCGCTACCGGTACGACAAGTTCGGCTGGACCACCCGCTCCTCGCAGCTGTACGAGAGCCGGCTGTTGCGGCTGGGCAGCCCGCTGTTCCACGTCGGCATCCTGCTGGTCGCCATCGGCCACGTCGGCGGGGTGCTCCTGCCGAAGTCCTGGACGGAGGCCGTCGGGATCGGTGAGACCGCCTACCACGTCGTGGCCGTCGGGCTGGGCGCCGTCGCCGGGTTCTGCATCCTGGCCGGTGCGGCGATCCTGGTCTACCGCCGCCGCACGGTGGGGCCGGTGTTCTCCGCGACCACGCGCAACGACAAGGTCATGTACGTGCTGCTGGTCGGCACGATCGTGCTCGGCCTCGGCACCACCGTTCTGGGCAACCTCACCGGCGACCCGCACGACTACCGCGAGTCCGTCTCGCCCTGGTTCCGCTCGATCTTACTTCCAGCCCGAACCCGACCTGATGGCCGCCGCCCCACTCGGCTTCCAGCTCCATGCCCTCGCCGCCTGGGCACTGTTGTGTTCTGGCCGTTCAGCCGGCTGGTGCACGTCTTCTCCATGCCCCTCGGCCCACCTCACCGGATTGATTCGTCCTCGTCGAGCAAGCAGACACAGTGGACAGGCAGACACAGTGGACAGTACGACCTACGCGCCTTCTCTCGGCGATTGTCTTGACAGGCGCTGGCCTTGTCCGTTTAGGTCTGGAACTTGTCGTCACCTCGACTGCAAGGGGGCGAAGGACGTGCCTGACGGCGGATCCGAAGTCGAGTTAGACGTGGCGGGGGCGGGGTTGGGCCCGTGCAACCTGAGCCTCGCCGCCCTACTCGAACCGTTGGCCGACGTCCGGGCTCGTTTCCTCGAGGCACGGCGGTCGTTCCAGTGGCACTGCGGGATCATGGTGCCCGGTGCCGAGCTGCAGGTCTCCTACCTCAAGGACCTGGTCACGCTCGTCGACCCCTGCAACAGGTTCTCGTTTCTCAACTACCTCGCGACCGAGGGGCTGCTGCACCGCTTCCTGATCGCGCACACCGACCGGTGCTCGCGCCAGGAGTTCGAGCGGTACTACCAGTGGGCGGCCGACCGGATCAGCGGCGTCAGCTGGGACCACGAGGTGGAGCGGGTGGACCTGCGGGGTGATGTCCTGGAGATCACCTGCACCGGCCGGGAGCCCGTGACAGCCAGGAACCTGGTCATCGGCTCCGGGCGGACCCCGTCGCTGCCCGACTTCGCGGCCAAGTTGCGCGGCGACACCGTGCTGCACAGCTCCGAGTTCCGGATCGTGCGACCGGCGGTCGCCGGGCGGGACGTCATGGTGGTCGGCGCCGGCCAGAGCGGCGCGGAGGTGGTGAACCACCTGCTGGGCGGCGAGGTCGGCGTGCCGCAGTCGCTGACCTGGGTCTCCAGCCGGGTGGGGTTCCTGCCGATGGACGACTCGCCGTTCAGCAACGAGTGGTTCCACCCGGCCTATGTCGACCACTTCTACAGCCTGTCCCCCGAACGCCGCCGGATGCTGCTGGACCGGCAGCGGATGGCGAGCGACGGGGTCTCCGAGTCGCTGCTCCGCGAGATCTACCGCCGGCTGTACGAGTTGGACGCGCTGGGTCGAAGCCGGCTCTCCCGCCGGCTGCTGGTGAGCCGTCGGGTCACCGACCTGCTCGCCGACGGCGACACGGGCAACGGCCGGCTCATGGCGATCATTCGTGACGACGACACCGGGAAGATCGAGACCTGCGGCGCCGACGTGGTGATCTTCGCGACCGGCTACCACAGCGAGTTCCCCCGGTACCTCGAGCCACTGCGCGAGCGGATCCTGGGCGCCGACGGCACACTCCGGGTGCGCCGCGACTACCGGCTCGACTGGGACGGGCCCGAGCATCTGGGGCTCTACGTCCAGAACTCCGCCGAGAGCACGCACGGGATCGCCGACCCGAACCTCAGCCTCGCGGCGTGGCGCAGCGCCCGGATCATCAACTCGATCTGCGGCCGGCCCGTCTACCGGACCGAGGACACGCGGTCGACGATCTCGTGGGACGGCACCAAACAGTCCGACCAGCCGGCGGACGCAACGATCACCTCGGACAGAGTAGGTGTGACCCTGCCATGACTCAGCCCGCACGCATCGAGTACCAGGCCGCCGAGCGGTACGACTCCGGCATGGTCATGGAGGAGGCCGCTCCGGCCGCCGAGCACTGGCCGTTCACCGCGGCCCGGTTCGAGGTCCCGCCCGGGGCGACCACCGAGCTGGACGTGCACGACGTGGTCGAGCTGTGGATGGTGCGCAGCGGTACCGGCAGGGTCGTCTCCGGCGACACGACGATGGACGTCGCGCCCGGCGCGATGGTGTACTTCGCCAGTCGGGTGCCGCACCGGGTCACGAACACCGGCACCGACCAGCTGCGCCTGTTCTCCGTGTGGTGGCGAGGGCCGTCCTCGTGACCACCGACTTATCCGCGGACCTGGCGATCATCGGCGGCGGCATCATCGGCTGCTTCGTGGCCCACCAGGCGGCCCACGCGCGGCCCGACCGACGCGTCGTGCTCCTGGAGCGGTCCACGATCGGCGCGGGCGCCACCGCGTGGTCGGCCGGCGTCAGCTTCCCGCTCGCGGCCACGGCGCCGCACAGGCGGCTGGTCCGTGATGCCGCCACCGCGTTCGCGCGGTTGCGGGACACCACGGCCGGGCGGTTCCTCCGGCCGATGCGGATGATCTACGTCGTCGGCCGTGCCGGCCGCGACGCGTTCCACGGCCGGGTCGTCGACGCCGAGCTGCGCGTGGTCACCGAGGACGAGCGCGGTCGGGTCGAGCGGATGCTTCCCGGCGTCCGGCTCGGCGCGGACGAGGAGCTGCTGACCCACGATGGGTACGGGTTCGCGGTCGACGCGCGCGGGCTCGCGGAGTGGTTGGTGTCCGAGGGCGTGACCGTCCACTCAGGACAGAACGTCACCGGGATCCATCCGGAGGCGGGCGGCTACCGGCTGGTCGGCGACCGCGCGACGTGGTCCGCCGGGCGGGCGATCGTCGCCACGGGCGCCTGGCCGGTGCCCGGGCCGCGATCCGACGGACCTGCGGTGCGCACGAAGAGGGTCGCCGCGCTGCACGCCGACCTGCCCACCGAGCCCGGCGACCCGCTGGTGTACTTCCTCGACGACGACCTGTTCTTCCTGCCGTCGGCCACCGGCCCGACGCTGGTGAGCTTCTACCGCGACATCTGGGACCTCGACCCGGCGTCGATGGACGGCCGGGCGAGCGAGGACGACCTGCGGTGCGGGACGGACGCGGTGCGGCGCCGTAGTCCCGCCGCGGCCGAGGCGGTCACCGCAGGCCGGGCCTTCTGCGACGGGTACGCCCCGGACCGCCTGCCGGTCGTCACCGCGCACCCGGACCACCCCGGCCTGGTGTCGATCCGTGGTGGCTCCGGTTCCGGGGTCCGGCTCGCGCCCGCACTGGCCGCCGCGGCACTGCGCACGGCCGGCGACCCCACCCCGTCCAACCGATCATCCGACACCGCGCCGGCCGCGGGTCGGCGCTGAGCCGCCCATGGAGGTAAAGGTGACCACCGGCAACCCCTTTGGTACCCGGCCCGTCCTCGTGTTCTCCACCCCGCCGACACCCAACGGCGACCTACACCTCGGTCACGTGTCCGGCCCGTACCTCGGGGCCGACGCGTTCGTGCGCTTCCAACGCATGAACGGCGTCACCGCGTGGCACCTGACCGGCAGCGACGACTACCAGAGCTACGTCGTCGAGTGCGCCCGACGCGAGGGCAGCACGCCGGAGCGGACCGCCGCGCACTACGGCGCCGAGATCGCCGAGACGCTGCGGCTGATGGACATCGAGGTCGACCAGTACACGGTGACCAGCACCGACCCCGGGTACGCCGACGGGCTGCGGGCGTACTTCAGCCGACTCGTCGAGTCCGGCTCGGTGGCGCCCCGCGAGGACGCGGCCCTGTTCGACGGCGAGACCGGGGCGTACCTGTACGAGGTCGACGTGAGCGGGCGGTGCCCCACCTGCCACGAGCCGACCGGTGGCAGCATCTGCGAGGAGTGCGGCGAGCCCAACTCCTGCGCCGACCTCGGCGACCCGCGGTCCGGACGGTCCGACGCGCCGCCACGCCGGGGCATGGTGACCCGCTATTCCCTGCCGCTGCACGAGTTCCGCGACGCGCTGGCCGCCCACCACGACCGCGGGCGGGTGCCCGACCGGCTGCGGGACCTGGCCGAGCGGCTGTTCCGGCGCGACCGGCTCGACGTCGCGGTCAGCCACCCGTCGGCCTGGGGCGTGGCCCCGGCCGAGGGGCTCGGCGACGAGCAGGTGATCTGGGTGTGGCCGGAGATGGCCTGGGGCTTCCTGCACGGCATCGAGTCACTGGGCCGGCGCCTCGGCCGGGACTGGGCCGCCGGCGCGCCCCGGCCGGACTGGAAGATCGTGCACTTCTTCGGCTACGACAACAGCTTCTACCACTCCGTGCTCTACCCGGTGTTGTACCGGCTCGCCTACCCCGACTGGGATTGCGACATCGACTACCACGTCAACGAGTTCTACCTGCTCGAGGACGCCAAGTTCTCCACCAGCCGCCGACATGTCGTGTGGGCCAAGGACTTCGTCGGCGCGCACAACGTCGACGCCGTCCGCTTCTTCCTCTCCCACACCCGTCCCGAAGGCCGGCGGACGAGCTTCCGGCACGACGCCTTCGCCGACGTCGTGAAGGACGTGCTGCTCGGCACCTGGCAGCTCTGGTTCGCCGACCTCGGCGTGCGGGTACGTGACACCTGCGGCGGCCAGGCACCGCGGGTGGGGCCGCCCACGCCGGTGCAGACCGCGTTCCGCGACCGGATCGCCGAGCGGTTGGCCGCGCTCACCGCTTGCCTCGGCCGCGACGACTTCTCGCTGAATCGGGCGACTAGGGAGCTGGCTGGCATCGTCGAGGACGCCACCCGGTTCCGCGAGGAGACCGGTGGCACGGCGATCGCCCACGAGCTGGCGGCCGCCAGGATGCTCGCCCACTGCGCCGCGCCCGTGATGCCGCGCTTCGCCGCGAAGCTGGCGGCCGCGCTCGGCGGGCCGGCGCCGGCACGCTGGCCGAGTGCGGTCGACCTCGTGGCGGCCGGCACCCCGATCGACCTTGCCGGCCAGGAGTTCTTCAGCGCGACGACGACACCGGCGACCCAAGAGGCGGCGCCGGCCGACGGTGAGCAGCCGGCCCTGCTGCCGTGGCTACGCGACCTGGTGGTCAGCACCGTGCAGCTCACCGACGAATCGGACCTGGACCGCGCCACCCTGGTCGAACTGGGCGTCGGCTCGCTGCACGCCGTCGCGCTGCAGTACCAGCTCCTCGAGCAGCTCGATGTCGACGTCACCGTCGAGGAACTGCTCGGCGAGCGGGACGTCACGGCGCTGGCGCGCCTGCTCGAGCAGAAGGCGACACCGGAGGCCGTGGCGGAGCTGACCGACGAGGTCGTCTCGTGTTAGCCCGGCCCGCGACCAGGTGGGGAGGCCGAGCATGAGCCACACCGACGTCATCCGCGACATCGAGTCACGGGGCCTGCGGATCACCGCGGCCGGCAGTGAGCTGCGGCTGCGGGGACCGAAGGAGCGGATGGACCCCGACCTCATCGCGCGGATCCGAACGCACAAGGCGGACCTGCTCGCCCACCTCGCCGCGCTGCCCGACGAGCGGCTCGACACCGGCTTCCCGCTGACCCCGCTGCAGCGCGGCTACCTGCTCGGCCGGGGTGGCGACTTCGAGATCGGCAACGTCGCGGCGTACGTCTACCAGGAGGTCGAAGGCGTCTGGGACATCGACCGGCTGGAGGAGGCACTTCGCGCGGTCGTCGCCCGCCACGGCATGCTGCGCACCAGGATCGTCGGTGATCGCCAGCTCGAACAGGAGTCCGTGGACGTGCGACTCGGGCGGGTGGACCTGCGTGACCGACCCGAGGCCGAGCGGGAGGCGGCCTGGCACCGGCTGCGCGAGGAACGCTCCCACCTGCTGCTACCCGCGGACCGGGCACCGCTGATGGACGCGGGCGTGACGGTCCTCGCCGACGACCGGATGGTGTTGCACGTCGGCCTGGACGGGCTGGCCGCCGACGCGGTGAGCGGGTTCCTGGTCTTCCGCGACTGGTGGCGGGCCTACCAACGCGAACGGCTGCCCGTCACCGAGGAGGGTGCGTCGTTCCGGGCGTTCGTCGCCGCCACGGAGACCGCCCGCGGCAAGGCGCCCGCCCGGCGGTCCAGGACCTACTGGCTCGACCGGCTGGACGACCTGCCGCCACCGCCGGCGCTGCCGCTGCGGACGGCGCCTTCGGCGATCACCCACCCCCGCTTCACCCCTCGGGTGCTGAGGGTCGAGCCCGAGCCGTGGGCCCGGTTGAAGGCGCGCTGCACGGAGCTTGGCCTGACCCCGTCGACGGTTCTGCTCGCCGCATACGCGCAGACCCTGGCGGCGTGGGGCGGCGGCAGCCGGTTCACCCTCAACTCGACCATCGCGAACCGCCCACCCATCCACCCGCGGATCGCGGACACCGTCGGCAACTTCACCGACATCCTGCTGGTGGAGATCGACCTGGACCCCGGGCTCGCCTTCGCCGACCGCGCCCGGGCCCTCCAGTCGCGGATGCACCGCGACCTCGACAACCGGCACTTCTCCGGGATCGAGGTCCTGCGGGAGCTGGGTCGCCACCGCGGCGACCCGGCGGCCGCGCGGATGCCGTTCACCTTCACCAGCACGGTCGGCTACCTCCAGCAGGACCTCGACTACTCGGCCCGCGAGCTGTTCGGGCCGCGGGTCTACGCGGTCACCGAGACCCCGCAGGTGTGGATCAACACGTTCGTCGCGGAGCTGCACGACGGGCTGGTGGTGACCATCGACGGGGTCGAGGACCTGTTCCCCGAGGGACTGCTCGACGACCTCACGGCCGGCTACCTGACGATGCTGGAACGGCTGCTCGACGAGCAGGCGTGGTCGGCGACGACGTTCGACCTGCTGCCCGCGGCCCAGCGGGAACGCCGGGACGCGGCGAACGACACGACCACCCCGGTGGCCGACGCGCTGCTGACCGACGGCTTCGTCGCCAACGCCCAGCGCGCCCCGGACGCGCCGGCGATCGTGACCTCCCGGCGGACGATGGACTACGGCGAGCTGTACCGGCGGGCCCGGGCCGCCGCCGACTGGCTGCGGGAGAACGACGTCGGCCGGGACGAGCTGGTCGGGCTGGTGATGACCAGGGGCCCAGAGCAGATCGTCGGCATCCTCGCCACGCTGCTCGCCGGGGCCGCGTACCTGCCCGTCGACGCCGACGTCCCGCCGGCACGGCGCGACTACCTGCTGCGCGACGGCCGGGTGCGCTGCGTGCTGACCAACACCGACCTGGCCACCGACCTGGCCGACGCGCTCGCGGTGCTGCGGCTCGACGCCGACGCCGCGCCACCTGAGGCGCCGCCCGACGTGCCGGCCCACGCGAAGCCGGACGACCTCGCCTACGTCCTCTACACCTCGGGAACCACCGGGGAACCCAAGGGCGTGATGGTCAGCCACCGCAGCGTGGTCAACGTGGTGGCGGACTGCAACACGCGGTTCGGAGTCACCGCGGCGGACCGGTTCTTCGCCATCAGCGCGTTCACGTTCGACCTTTCCGTCTACGACGTGTTCGGCGCGCTGTCGGCCGGTGCGGCGCTCGTGCTGCCGGACGCGGACAAGGCCGCCGACACCGCGCACTGGCTCACCCTGTGCGAGACCGCCGGGGTCACCGTGTGGAACTCGGTGCCCGCCATCGTCTCGCTCCTGCACGACCAGGCCGCTGCCGAGGGCGGCGCCGCGAAGCTGGCGACGCTGCGGCTGGTGATGATGAGCGGTGACCGGATCCCGCCGGCGCTGCCCCCCGCGCTCCGCCGGCTCTCCGACGACCTGCGGCTGATGTCCCTCGGCGGTCCGACCGAGACCACGATCTGGAACATCCTGCACCCGATCGACGAGTTGGACGGCCGCACCATCCCTTATGGACGTCCGAACGCGAACAACCGGGCGTACGTGTTGGACGAGGACGGCCGGGACGCGCCGGACTGGGTGGTCGGCGAGATCTGGGCCGCCGGACTCGGCCTTGCCCGCGGGTACTGGGGCGACGAGGCCCGCACCGCCGAGAAGTTCCGCGACGACCCGGTGCGCGGGCGGTTGTACCGCACCGGAGACCTCGGCCGGTACCTGCCCGACGGCACGATCGACATCGTCGGCCGCCTCGACCACCAACTCAAGGTGAACGGCTACCGGATCGAGGCGGGCGAGATCGAGACCCACCTCTCGGCGCTCGAAGCGGTGGCCCAGGCCGTGGTGGTGCGGCAGGAGACGCCCGGCGGCGACCGGCTGGTCGCGCACCTGACCGGACCGCCCGACCGTCCCACCGATGACGAGCTTCGCGCGCACCTGGCGGCGCGGATACCGGCGTACCTGGTCCCGTCGGAGTTCGTGTGGCACCAGCGGCTTCCGTTGACCCGCAACAACAAGGTCGACCGAGCGGCGCTCACCCGCCAGGCGGCGACGACCCGGGTCCGGCCGCGCAACTACGCACCGGCACCGGAATCCGCGCGGGTGATGGCCCGGCTGTGGGCGTCGGTACTGCGGCTCGACGAGGTCGGCGTGGACGACAACTTCTTCGAGCTCGGCGGGCACTCGGTCGCCGCCGCACGCATCGTCACCGCCGTGCGCAAGGAGTTCGGCGTCAGCGTCCCGCTGCAGCGGCTGCCCGAGCTGGTCACCCCGCGCGCGATGGCGGAGTTCGTCGAGGACGGTCGATGAGCGTGATCAACCGGCTGGTCGCCGGACCACCCTCCCCCGGCCACCGCATCTCGGTGGTGCGACTGGACGGCACCGAGTCGGTCGAGTTGCCGCAGCTGTGGGCGATGGCCGGCCGGGTGGCCGCGCGGCTGCGCGAGCAGGGCGTCGGCCCGGGCGAGCGGATTGGCGTGGTCGCGCGCAACTGTCTGGAGTGGGTGCTGCTCGACCTCGCCGCGTTGCGGTGCAAGGCGGTCACCGCCGGGTTCGAGCCGGGCAGCGTCAAGCCCGGCGCCGAACTGGCGGGCGAGTACGAGCTTCGGCTGGTGTTCACCGACGAGACGTCCGACGAGCCGGGGGTCGTGCCGATCGGCGAGGTGCGGGCCATGGCGGAACCAGACCCCGCGCTCGCCGAGCCGGAGCCGGTGCACTACGCGCCGGACGACGTGACCACGCTGAAGTTCACCTCGGGCAGCACCGGGAGACCCAAGGGACTCGCCGCGACCGTCGGCAGCGTCGACAGCTCGCTGCGTGCGGTGCAGGAGATCTTCGCCCACCGCGCGGGTGACGACCTGTTCGTGTTCCTGCCACTGTCGCTGCTGCAGCAGCGGTACTGGATCTACTCGGCGCTGTGCTTCGGCCATGACGTCACGGTCAGCACCTACGAGGCGGCGTTCGTCGCATTGGGACGGACCAGGCCGACGGTCGTGATGGGCGTGCCCGCGTTCTACGAGACCGCGATGAAGCAGGTCCGGGCGAAGGCCCGCCGCCTGGCCGGCCCAGGCGTCGAGCCGGACGAGCGGGTCACCGCCGAGGCGGCGCGGGGCGTGTTCGGCGACCGCATCCGCTACCTGTGGACCGGCTCGGCCCCGGCCAGCGCCGCCGTGCTGCGGTTCTTCACGTCTGCCGGACTGCCGATCTACGAGGGCTACGGGCTCAACGAGACCTGCATCGTGGCCAAGAACCACCCCGGTGCCCACCGGGAGGGCAGCGTGGGGAAGGTGTTGCCGGGCAAGGAGGTGCTGATCGACGCCGACGGGGTGATCAGCATCCGCAGTGACCACCCGGTGAACCGGCGGTACTCCTACGCCGCCTCCGGCGAGTCGGAGCGGGTGTTCGGCCCGGACGGGGTGGTCCGCACCGGCGACCTCGGCTACTTCGACGAGGACGGCTTCCTCTACGTCCGCGGGCGGGCGGACGACGTGATCGTGCTGGACAACGCGAAGAAGGTCGTGGTCCGCCCGATCGAGGAGCACCTGAAGACCAGCCCCGCCATCGAGGAGTGCGTGCTGGTCAGCGCGGACCGGGCGCACCTGGTCGCGGTCGTGTCGCCGAGCGGCGAGCCGGCGGACGAGGAGGCCATCGCCGCGCAGCTCGCACGCACCAACGACGCGTTCGGCCGCGACGAGCAGATCCGCAAGGTCGTCGTCGCCCAGCCGAAGTTCAGTGTGGACAACGAAACGCTCACCTCGCAGTTCAAGCCACGGCGGAACCGGATCCTGGAGCTCTACCGGGCGGAGATCGTCGACAGCACGGGAGGAATCCATGCACGGTGACACGGGTGACGGGCTCGCGGCCATCGAACTGGTGGCACGCGACAGCCTGGCGCTGGTGCTCGACGACGTCGCGCCCGAGGACATCGGCCCGGACCACGACATGGTCCGCGAGTACGGGTTGACCTCGCTGAACAAGGTGCTGTTCATGACCGACGTCTGCGAGCGGACCGGGGTCTCCGTCGCGAACTTCACCGAGCAGGACGTCGCCGCCATGCGAACGCTGCGCGACGTCGTCACCGCACTGGCCCGAAACGCGAACCTCGTCGGAGAAGGGACACCGCGATGAGCTGGACCGAGACCGCAGCGTCCACATTGGAAAACGAGTACGTGCGGCTGCGGCCGATCACCCCGGAGGACCGCGAGCCGGTGCGCGCCATCGCCATGGACCCGGAGATCTGGCGCTACTTCGTGTCCCTGGTCGAGACCGACGCCGACTACGAGGCTTACTTCGACGCGTCGCTCGCCGACCACGCCGCCGGCCGGCGGGTCGTGTTCGTGATCACCGACAAGGCCAGTGGGCGCGTCGCCGGCAGCATGAGCTTCGGCAACCTCGCCGAGGCAGACGCCCGGATCGAGATCGGCTGGTCGTGGCTGGGCAAGGACTTCCGTGGCCACGGAATCAACCGCTGGGCGAAGTACCTGCTGCTGGAGCACGCGTTCGAGCGGCTGGGTGCCGAGCGCGTCGAGTTCAAGACCGACGAGCTCAACGAGCAGGCGCGCCGTGGCCTGCGCAACATCGGCGCGGTCGAGGAGGGCACGATGCGCAGCTTCAACTTCATGCCCGGCGGCCGGCGGCGGGACGCGGTGTACTACAGCGTGCTGCGTGCCGAGTGGCCGGAGATCAAGCGCCAGCTGGAGTCCGGACCGAAGGTACATACGGGCGCGAGGGCATGACACCCTATGTCAACCTCGAGATCAAATCAGCCCGAGGACTCCCCAACCGCACCTCAGGGGAACGTGACGCAACCCAGCCACAAGCACGTACCCCAACAGGACTTTCCGTTCCCCAACGTGACCACACGTTTTAAATCCGAGGAGGCGGAACGAGTGCGGGTCGACGGCGACCCGTACCGCGTCGGCCGGCAGCACGGCGCCGCCCGGGCGCGCGCCCTGCGCGCCTTCGTCGACGACGGGCTCTGCCGGCTCAACCGGGTGATGCGACCCGCCGTCTCGATGGACGCGCTGCGACCGGCGATCCAGGCGCATCGGGCCGTGCTCGAGGCGGCCACGCCGAACCTCGCCGAGGAGGTCCGCGGGCTCGCCGACGGCGCCGGGCTCAGCCACGACCAGGCGCTGCTGCTGCAGCTGCGCCGCGAGGTCATGGGCTACCGACGGGTCCCGACCGCCGGAGACTGCACGACCTACGCGCGGCCCGGCGCCGAGGCGGTACTGGCGCAGACCGTCGATCTCAACGGCGACCTCGACGACCAGATCGCGGTGCTCGACGTCCGCCTCGACGGCTCGCCACGGCGGTCGCTGGTGCTGAGCTTCGCCGGGCTGCTCGGCTACCTCGGCGTCAACTCCGACGGGCTGGCGGTCGGGCTGAACCTCGTCCTCGGTGGGCGGTGGCGGCCGGGACTCCCGCCGTACCTCGCGATCCGGCACCTGCTGGACACCGCGGGCGACGTGGACGAGGCGGTCGAGATCCTGCGCGGTCTCCCCCTGGCCAGCTCCCGGTCCATCATGCTGTGCGACCCCGAGCAGGCCGCCTACGTCGAGATCCTGACGGACGAGCAGCGGGTGGTGCGTGGCACGGATCTGGCGCACACCAACCACTTCCTGCACCCCGACCTCGCGCCGCACGACGAGCTGAACGTGTTCGCGCGGACCTCGTCGACCCGCCGGCTGGACGCCTGCCGCTCCCGGCTGGCCGCGTTGCCGGACGGTGCCACGGTCGCCGACCAGTTCGCGTTGCTCTCGGATCCGCCGATCCGGGTGCCGGACACCGGCGACATCGCCGTCGAGCGGACCGTGGCGACAGTGGTGCTGCTGCCCGCGCGCGGGGAACTGCACCTGCGCCCGGGGGACGGCGAAGCGCGGTCGCGGACCGCGAGCTTCTCACTGCGTGCCGGCGTGCCGGGGTAGGGAGGGACGAATGTCGGTGACGATCCCGTCCGTCGAGCCGGGCGACGACGTCGAGCAGGCCCTGCTGTCGGCACGGGCGCTGGTCGACGCGGCGATCTCCAACCACCGCCGCCGGGCCGTTGGATCCACGCCGGCCCCCGTCGTCGAGCTGCCCCCGGACGAGGAGACCGTGTCCGCGACCGTGCGGCGGCTGGTCGCACTCACCCGCGAGGAGCTGATCTGCGTCCCCTCGCCGGCACGCTACCGGGCCGACAGCGCGCGGCGGGCGTTGGCGGAGCTGGGCGCGCTGCCGGTGCGGGGCATCGCCGTACGGATGCTGTGCGCCCCCGACACCATGCTGACCGTCGAGGGCGTCGAGTTCGTCGAGAACGCCGTGGCCCACGGCATCGAGGCCAGGGTGAGCGACTCGCCGCTGCCCGAGCTGCTGATGGCCGACGACCGGGTCGCGCTGGTCCAGCCCGACCCCGGCGGTGCCGACGCGCCGGCGACGGTCACCTACGTGCCGTCGATCCTGCGGACGCTGCGCGCGCTGTTCACCAGCACGTGGCAGGCCGCTCGCCCCGCGCCGGACCGCCCGGCTCCGACGAGCGACCGACTGACCCTGGAGATCCTGGACTGCCTGAGCGCCGGTCACAAGGACGACGCCGCCGCGCGCAAGCTCGGCCTGTCGGTGCGGACCTACCGGCGCTACGTCGCCGAGATCCTGCGCGGGATGGGCGCGGCGTCCCGGTTCCAGGCCGGGGTGCGCGTCGCGGAGCTGCGCCTGTTGCCCGGCCAGCCGAACGCTCAGCCGAACGCACCGTCCACCCGCAGCACGGCGCCGCTGATGTAGGTCGCCCGATCGGAGGCGAGGAACGCGACGAGGTCGGCCACCTCCTCCGGACGGCCGAGCCGGCCGAGCGGGATCCGGGCCTTCGCCCGGTCGAGCGCGCCGGCGTCCATGCCCTCGGTCATCGCCGTGTCGATGTAACCCGGCGCGACCACGTTGGCCCGGATGTTGTAGCGGCCGACCTCCTTCGCCAGCGCCCGGGTGAAGCCGATGATGCCGGCCTTGGCCGCGGAGTAGTTGGTCTGGCCCGCGTTGCCGTGCAACCCGGCGACCGAGGAGATGGTGACCACGCAGCCGGCCTTGCGCTTCATCATCTCGAAGACGGCCGCCCGGCAGACGTGGAAGGTGCCGTCGAGGTTGGTGTCGAGCACCCGGTTCCAGTCCGCGTCGCCCATCGTCACCAGCGGCTTGTCCTCGAGCACACCGGCGGAGGTGACGACGGCGCCGATCGGGCCCAGCTCCTGCTGGATCTCCGTGACCAGCCGCCCCACCGCGGCCGCGTCGGTGACGTCGGCCTGCCGGGACAGCACTCGTACGCCGAACTCACCGGCCTCCTTCTCCAGGTCGCGGGCCGCGTCCTGTTGGGACTGGTAGCAGAAACCCACGTCGTAGCCGTCCCGAGCCAGCCGCAGCACGACGGCCCGGCCGATGCCCCGGGAGCCTCCGGTGACCAGTGCCACCCGTCGAGACGCCGTCATCCGACCTCCAGTTCGGCGGCCGGTCGCATGGCCACCACGATCCGCCGCACCCGCAGCACTACCCGTCCGTCTACACAGGACTCACCGGTCAGCACCCCGGCGTCGGTGGCCGACGCGGACAACCGGACCAGGTGCTCGACCCGGTCGCCGGGGGACACCGGACCGGCCAGCTCGACGCCCTGCACGCCGCCGAGGAGCATGACCCGGCCGGACTCCGCGCTCAGGCCGGGTGCGTCGTACACGGCGAGCACCCCGGCCGCCTGGCACCACGACTCGACCACCAGCACGGCCGGGTAGGCGGACCTCCCGGCGCACCAGGGCTCGTCGGCGCGGACGGTCCGGGTGGCGGTGAGCCGCTCCCCCGGCACCAGCCCGTCGACCCGGTCCAGCAGCAGCATCGGCGGCCGGTGCGGGATCAGGCGGGTGATCTCGTCGACGCCGAGGCGTGCGCCCGCCTCCAGTCCCCGCGGCCCGGCCGCCTCCGGCTCCGGCGGACGGTCGCGGTAGCGCAGGCGGACCGTGGCCGTCCGGCCCCGGACGGTGCTGGCCTCGGCCCGGCAACACCAGTCACCACCCTCCGCCGACCAGACCAGCTCGACGGTCAGCTCGTCGCCAGGGTGGACCGGGCCGAGGAAGCGGGCCGAGTCGATCGCCGCAAGCTCCACGGTCCCCGGTGGCGCCGCGAGCGCGGCGCGATCCACGCACTCGATGACGCAGACGCCTGGTAGTACGGGAAAGCCCGGGTAGTGGCCGGCGAGCACCGGCTCCTCGGCCCGAACCGGAACCACCGCGGTCACCGCCCGGCCGTTGCGGGCGGTGACCGTCACGGGTGCCCGGAGCACGCACGGGCCGGCCGTGGCGGTCACGCGGCCGCGTCCGCGAGGCGCAGCAATGCACAACCGACCGTGCCGTCCCGGTCCGCCGCGGTCACCAGAGCCGTTCGGCCGCCGGCTCTCGGCTCGTCCACCGCCAACGCCAGCACGGCGGCGAGCCCGAAGGCGGCCGACGCGGCGTGGGTGTCCCCGACCAGCTCCGTCATCGGCAGCCGCAGCGGCGCGCCGAGCACCGCATCGACCGGTTTGTCCACATCGGACAGATCCGGGTCGTGCGCGGCGGCGTGCGCCCAGACCCGGTCCGGCGACTCCCCCGCGGCGGCGATCACCCGGCGCACGCAACCGGCCAGCGCCGGTCCGGCCTCCGCCGGCGCGCGGAACACCCCGAACGCCAACCCGAGCAACTCGGCCAGTTCGGTGCGCCCGTGCCGAGCCGCCGGCTCCACCAGCAGCATCGCGCAGCCCTCGCCCAGCAGCACGCCATCGGGCCGGTTCGGCGCCGCGTGGTGCTCCAGCCAGGCCCGCGTCGTGGAGAACTCCTCGGCGGCACCGCACAGCACGGCCTCGGCCCGCCCCGACCGCTGCATCCGCCGGGCGTGGTTCAGGGCGACCAGCCCGGAGGTCCGGCCCGCGGCGACCGTCGCGTTCGGACCGCGCAGCCGGTGCCAGATGGCGCACTGGGCCGCGGCGGCGTTCATCAGCGTGTTGGGGAACTGCGCCGGTTTGACGAACTCGGGCCGCGCCTTGACCAGGGAGTCGCGGGTGAGCTCCAGCATGCTCTGCGCGCTCCCGTTGTTGACGCCGAGGACCAGGCCGGCGTCCTCGCCGAGGTCGCCCGCGTCGCGCGCCACCTGACCCGCGGTCAGCACGGCGAGCGCGGACACCCGGTCCATCGACCGCGTGCCCTTCGCGCCGAGCAGTTCCCGCGCGTCGAACCCGGGGACCACGCAGGCCTTCCCACCGGGCACCGGCCAGGCTTCCGGGTCCACCGTGGACGCCACGGTCCGCTGCTCGCGCAGACCGTCGGCGAGCGCCGCCGCACCGACCCCGTACGCCGACACCGCGGACCACGCCGTGATCACCGTCATGACCCGTACCGTCCGAAGAGGACGACGGCGTTGTTGCCGCCGAAGGCCAGCGCGTTGCTCTGCACCACCCGCAGGTCAGCCTCGACCGCGGTGTTGGGCACGCAGTCCAGGTCGCACTCCGGGTCGGTTTCGACGTGGTTGATCGTGGGCGGGACGAACCCGCCGGTGATGGCGAGCACGCAGCCCACCGCGCCCAGCGCGGCCGACGCGCCGAGGGTATGGCCGAGCATCGACTTGAGCCCCACCGTCCTCGGTGGACGTTCGCCGAACACCGCGTGGATCGCCCGCGCCTCGGTCACGTCGTTGGCCTGGGTCCCGGTGCCGTGCGCGGAGACGAGGTCGACCTCCCCCGGCTCGACACCGGCGTCGCGCAGCGCGAGGCGCATGCCCCGAGCCACGCCGTCCTCGGCGGGTGCCACCGGATGCTCGGCGTCGCAGCTGAGCCCGTAGCCGAGCACCTCGGCGTGGACGCGCGCGCCACGCGCCCGCGCGTGTGCCAGCTCCTCCAGCAGCAGCACGCCCGAGCCCTCGCCGGCGAGCATGCCCTTCCGGTCGCGGTCGAACGGCCGGCACCGGTCCGGGGCCATCGCGCCCAGCCGGGTGAAGCCGGCCATCGTCTTGCGGCACAGGGCGTCCGCACCACCGCAGAGGGCGAGGTCGGCGTCGCCGGAACGGATGGCGTCCACGCCGAAGCCGATCGCGTAGTTGCCGGCCGAGCACGCGGTCGGCACGGTCACCGCCTCGGTGTCGTGCAGCCCCAACTCGTGCGCGACGGTCGTCGCCAGCCGGCCGGCGTTCATCCGCCGGGCCAGGTCCGCGTCCATGCCGGCCGGGCCGTGCGCGATCTCCTGCTCGACCAGACGGTCGAGGTCGGTGGACGCCTCGCCGTAGGCCGTGCCCATCGCGACCACGCTCGGCCGGCCACGCAGCGCGTCGAGCGGCAGCTCGGCGACCGCCATCCGGGCGGCGGCGAGCCCGAACCAGGCCGCCCGACCCAGCGCGGCGGGGTCGAGGGTCTCGATCCACCGCGACGGGTCGAAGTCGCCGATCTCGCACGCGTTGGCGTGCCCGAAGTCCTTCAGCGCCGGGGAGCTGACCGGCCTCGCCGCGTCCCGGCCGGCGCGCAGGCCGGCGCCGTACGCCCGCGCGCCGACGCCGATCGCGGACACGGCACCGAGACCGGTGACGACGACACGGCGGCGAGTGCTCACTGCCCGTCGAGCGCCTCGGACACCACGGCGTAGACGCCGGCGAGATCGACCATGCGGACCAGCTCGCTCTGGTCGATCTTGATGCCCAGCTCCTCCTCGAGCGCCGCGACGATCTCGATGGCGCGCAACGAGTCGGCGTCGTGGTCGTCCCGGAACGAGCTGGTCTCGGTCAACTGCTCGGGATCGATCTCCAGGGTCTCGCAGACGATCCTGCGGATCTCCGGCTTGCGGGACTCGATGATCGACGTCATGGCCGGTCGACCTCCTTCTGACGTGCGCCGGAGTCTAGGTGGTGGGCGCACGCGTGCGAGCGACCCGCGACCGAATGCAGGAACCTGCCAGCGACTCGTGGCAGCTTCCTGCCAGGGCGGCCGGATCCCGACCGCGCCGCGCGCATTCCCTGGATCGAGCCGACCGGTCGAGCTAGCGTGACCCGACGCACGGCACTGGAGTTGGGATTCTCATGAGCCAGCAAACCGGGCAGCGGTGGGCCCTTGTCGCGGTGGGCGTGACGATGCTGCTGTGGGCCTCCGCATTCGTCGGCATTCGTGCCGCCGCGCCCCACTTCACGTCAGGCGCGCTCGCGCTGGGCCGGCTGCTGACCGCGTCGGTGGTGCTCGTCGCGATCCTGCTCCTGCGCCGCGAGGGGTTGCCGCCCCGCGCGGCCTGGCCCGCCATCATGGGCGCCGGTGTGCTGTGGTTCGGCATCTACATGGTCGCCCTGAACCAGGGTGAGCAGGGGGTCGACGCCGGCACCGCGGCGATGATCATCGGCGTGGCACCGATCCTCGTGGCGCTGCTCAGCGGGCCCGTGCTCGGGGAACAGATCTCGCGCTTCCTCCTCATCGGGCTCGCCGTCGCCGTCGGCGGCACCGTCCTCATCGGACTGTCCGTGTCGGGCAGCGCGGACGACTCCCTCGGCGGCGTGCTGCTGTGTCTGCTCGCGGCCGCGGCGTCCGCGGGCGGCGTGATCCTGCAGAAACCCGCGCTGCGCAAGGCATCCGCCGCACAGGTGACGACATTCGGCTGCGTGGTCGGGGCCGTCGCCTGCCTGCCCTTCACCGGCCAGCTCGTCACGCAGCTCGGCGAGGCCGAGCCGTCGGCGATCCTGAACATGGTCTACCTGGGCGTGTTCCCGACCGCGCTGGCGTTCTCGACGTGGGCGTACGCGCTCGCCCGCACCCCCGCGAGCGTCATGGGGATCACCACGTTCCTCGTGCCGGCGCTCGCCGTCGTGATGTCCTGGGTGGTGCTCGGCGAGGTTGCGGGCTGGCTCGCGATCGGCGGCGGCGTCCTGTGCCTCGCCGGGGTCGGCATCTCCCGGATGCGCGCACGTCCACCCGCCGCCGCGACGCCGGAACCCGCCACCCTGGCGGCCTCGGTGAGTCCCTCGGAGAACCCGCGGGCGGAGCCGAGGTGAGCGCGATGCCCGGCGACGGCTGGTTCCTGTCCGACGGCGCCACGACCCGACCGGACGCGCCGACCGTGGTGTGCTTCGCCCACGCGGGCGGCGACCCGCGTGCCTACCTTGGCTGGCAGCGGCACCTCGGTCCGGCCGCGACGGTGCGCGCCGTCTGCGTGCCCGGCCGCGGGCACCGCGTCGGCGAGCCGCGCACCACCAGCCTCGACGAGCTGGCCGACGGCGCCGCCGAGGCGATCCGCGGCCTTCCCGACCGCGCGGTCTGCCTGTTCGGCCACAGCCTCGGCGGACTGGTCGCGTTCGAGGTGGCGCGGCGGCTGCGTGACTGGCCGCCGCTGCGGCACCTGGTGGTGTCGGGGTGTGCCGCCCCGTCGCTGCTGCCGACCGAGTACATCGTCTGGGCGGCACGGCTGCCGTGGCGCGAGTTCGTCGAGGCGACGGCGAAGCACGAGGGGCTGGCGCCGGAGATCGTCGAGGATCCCGAGCTGCAGGAGCTGCTGCTGCCCGAACTGCGGGCGGACGTGCGCCTGTTCGCGGACTACCGCTACCGGCCGGCGGCCTCGTTGACGATCGAGGCCTCGCTGGTCAACGGCGCCGACGACTGGCGGGTGGCCGACGGCGTGCTCCATCCCTGGGAACGCGAGTTCGCCGCCGTGCCGCGGTACCACTGGCGCGACGGCGGGCACTTCTACTTCACCGACCGGCCCGCCGCCGTCGTGGACATATTGCGCGACGCCCTGCGCCCCATGCCCGCCCCGGCCACCGACCACGTCGAAGTGATCTAGCCGTGCCCGTCGTGCTCACCGCACCCCACTACGTCCTCGGCGAGCACGCCGAGGACCACACCACGATCGTCAACTTCGCCGACCGGGTCGCCGAGTTCCGCATGAAGCCGAAGGCGAGCCTGTGGGGCTGGGGCCTGATCCGCCGCACCGAGCGGAGCATCGAGGAGCTGGCCGTGGAGACCGGGGCGGCGACCCTGGCGGCCGCGCGCCTCGACCCGGCAGCGGTCGACTCGGTCGTCCTGTGCTCGACCGAGTTCCCCGTCGGCACCGGAGTGCACGGGGCGTTCGTGGCACGGATCCTCACCGGCCTCGGCATCGCCGACGCGGACTTCGTCGGCGTCGGCATCAACCGCTGCACGAACCTGCTCGCCGGCGTGCAGGTCGCCGACGCGTACGTGCGCAGCGGCCGGCACCGCCGGGTCCTGGTGATCACCACCGACCGGGTCACCGACGAGACCACCCGCCTGGACAAGTTCGCGTTGTTCAGCGACGGCGCGGCGAGCTGCCTGGTGACCGACGACCACCCGGACGGCTTCGAGCTGCTGGCCTGCGCGGCGGCGAACCGAGCCACCGAGCTCGACTGGTCGAACGAGATCGACCCGGCCCTCGCCATCCAGGTCAACGAGCAGTTGCTGAAGCCGTTCGGCCTGACCCTCACCGACGTCGCCGGGCTCATGCACACCAACGTCTACAAGCCCGTCATCTTCCTCAAGGAGATGCAGGCCGGGTTCGCCGCGGCCCAGCTCTACCTGGACAACATCACCCGGATCGGGCACTGCTTCGCCGCCGATCCCCTGATCAACCTGGTCGACCGCGGCTCGGCCGGACACCTGCGGGAAGGCGAGCACTACCTGCTCGCGGCGAGCGTGCCCGGCTCCCGTGCCGGCGTGCTGCTGCGCAAGCGACCGGCCGACCAGTGAACGGAGGCTGCGCATGGAACTTCCGGACCGGACCACGTCCTCGGCTCTGACCACGTTCGAGTTCGGCCCCGGTGCCGCGGAGCAGGCCGACACGATTCTGGCGAGCGGCCCGGACGACGTCTTCCGCCGGCTCGTCCGCGACCAGGAGTCCGAGCCGGTGCTGCTGGCCGCCCGCCGCATCCTCCACGCGATGCTCCCCTCGGGCGCCGACAGTGACGGCGACCAGGACACCGACCAGGACACCGCGCCGGACGCGGTCGCCGAGCGGGTCGCCGCGGCCCGGGCCGAGATCGGCTCGATGCTCGACACCCTGGCCCGGCACGAACCGGCACACCGCGGTGCCGCGCTGCGGGAACGGGCCGCGCTCGGCCAGATCTCCGGCTGCTGGCTGGACACCGTGTCCTCGCCGGCGACCCAGCCGGCGCTCATCGTCAACCGCCTGCTGCGGGACCACTTCGCGCTGAAGGGAGCGGGGAACCCGCAACGCTCGGTGCACCACGTCCGGCGGCGCGCACTGGAGCAGGCCGGGGTCTACCTCCCGGAGATCACCGCGGACGACTTCCTGCCCGCGGCACGGACCCGACCGCTCACGGCCTGGCACGCGTGCTTCTACCTGGCGCTGTCGCGGCTGGCCACGAGCTTCCTGCCCGAGGTCGTCGGGGTGCACTACGCGTACCACGCGCTGGGGGTCGACGACCGGCTCGCCGGCGTGCCCGAGCTGCTGACGGAGCAGGGGCTGCGGGAGTCGCTGGCCGAGTACCTGTCGCTGACCCGCGACTCGGTGCGGGGCCCGGCCGAGCGGGCGCGCCTGCGCGCGGCCGTCACCCGCACCGTGGAGCTGGAGCTGGCGCAGGTACGCCTGCTCGTCGACCTGGCCGACTGGCACGCGGCGCGGTCGCTGCACTCCCGGTTCGCGGAGATCGTCGCCCGGCACGCCCCCTTCGCGGGCCGGCACCACGGCACCGTGACGGTCCGGGGCCGGCGCCTCACCGAGGCCTTCGCCGACCCCGATCTCGACCTCGCCGCGTTCCTCGACGAGCTGCGCCGCTCCCGGCAGGTCAAGCCGCTGCCGTCGGGCGGCTGCCGGCTGCTGAACGCGCTGCGGTTCGGTGGACCGATGTTCGGCATCTTCGACTCCGACGAGGCCGCGACGATCACCGCGTGGGTGGAGCGGGCACAGGCCGGGGACCGGTCACCGATCGAGATCGAGGTCAACCGGCTCGGCGACGACGCGGCCGCGCGGTGGGGTGCTGCGGTCGCCTCGTCCTCGCCCCCGGACCTGCGCTTCGCCGAGCCGAACCCGCGCGACGAGCGGGAGCTGTTCTACCGGCTGGTCAACGTCGAACACTTCGCGAACGTGCTGCCACTCGCCAGGCAACGCGCGATAGCGGGTTTCGTCGAGGCGGAGGTCCTGTTCACGCACGGGGCGCGCGGCCGGTACACCAATGCCAGCTGGTTCGACTACTCCCCCGAGGCGCTGGGCGCCCGCGTCGACCGGATCTACTGGGAGAAGCTGGTGGAGCCCTACCACCCGCTCGCCGAGATCCCCGACCGCGAGGAGGTTCGCTTCGGCCAGGCCGACCTGGCGCTCGGCAACATGATCGACGGCGCCTGGGCACACCGGATCGGCAATGTCGGCCGCTTCCGCCGGCGCAGCGATGGGCTGCTGTTCGCGATCTACGTCGACGAGATGGGGCGCGGGGAGCTGCACAAGAACCACCTCACGCTGATCTACCAGGTCCTGGCCAGCATGGACTTCACGCTCCCGCACATCCGGGACGCCGCGTTCACCGAGCAGGACCAGCTGTCCGAGAGCCACCGGCAGTACGAGTCGGCGAACCACCAGCTGAGCATGTCGATGTTCCCGGACAGCTTCTACAACGAGATCCTCGGCTACAACCTCGGCATCGAGATGTACGGACTCGGAGAGATGCGGATGAACGAGATCCAACGGCTGCGCCACCACGGCTTCGATACCGCCTACGAGGAGGCACACCTGACGATCGACAACTTCTCCGCCGGGCACTCCAGGCAGTCGGTGGACGCGATCGTGACCTACCTGGACGACGTGCGGCGCGATCTGGGTGCCTCTGCCGTCGAGGGTGAATGGCGGCGCGTCTGGCGCGGCTACGCGTCGTTCGCCTACTTCGCCGAGCCGCAACTGGTGGCCGAGCTGACCGCCACGGGCGGCGCGCACACCGCTCCCGAGTCCGCCGACGAGCTGGTGATCTGACGCAGCCATGACAGGTCGTCGAGCAGCACGAAGCACGCATGAACCGAGTGGCCACCAACCGCACCCAAGGGGAACGGGACGCAACCCAGCCACAAGTACGTACCGAACCGGAAGCCGACAACGCACGGCGACCACAACATTGAATTCCGGGGAGGCGGATCAGCCGTGACCGTTTCGTTCGATCGAGAGATCCTGGGTCTTCCCTTCTACGAGCCGCGGCACGTGGCCTTCGCCGAGCGCGTGGACGAGTGGTGCGCCGCCCACACCGACCTGTGGGACGTACCGCATGAACAGGACGAGTTCCGGGAGCGGACCGTCCAGCGGATCCTGCGCGCGCTCGGGGAGGACGGCTGGTTCGCCTTCCTGGACCCCGACGCCGGACCCGATGCGGTGGCGGACGGCGACTTCCGGTCGCTGTGCCTGGGGCGCGAGGCACTCGCGTACACCGACGACACGCCGGACAACTGCTTCGCCGTGCACACGTTGGCCGCGCGGCCGATCCTCCGGTTCGGCACCGAGGAGCAGAAACGCCGCTACCTGCCGGGCATGGCGAACGGCACCCTCGTCGGTTCGTTCGCACTGTCCGAACGGGAGCGCGGGTCCGACATCGCCGGTCTCGAGCTGACCGCGGAACGGGTCGGCGACGGTTACCGGCTAAACGGCGAGAAGGCGTGGATCGCGCACGGGAGCATCGCCGACGTCCTGTGCGTGATCGCGCGCACCGGCGAGGGCCCGGGCGCGCTCGGCCTGACCGCGTTCCTGGTCCCGGGCACCACCCCCGGCCTGCGGGTGCGCGAACGGATCGCCGCCATCGCTCCGCGTGCGTTCGCCCATCTGGACTTCGAGGACTGCGACGTGCCCGCGGACTGCGTGCTGGGCCGGCCGGGTCAGGGCTTCGTCGTCGCCATGGACATGCTGGAGCGGTTCCGGATGACGGTGGGCGCGGCAGCGGTCGGCTACGCCCGCCGAGCCGCGGACGCCGCCCTCGCCTGGGCACGGAGCCGGCCGATGGGCGAGGGCAAGCTGTTCGACCTCCCGACGATCAAGACGACGTTCGCCGACATGGAAGTGAAGCTGAACGCCGCCGCGCTGCTCGTCGCCCGGGCGGCGTGGGAGATCGACAGAGGCAGCCGTCGATTCTCGAAACATTCCAGCATCGCCAAGGTGTACGCGACGGAGTCCGCGCAGGAGATCGTGGACGCCGCGGTCCAGGTTTTCGGGGCAGCGGGCCTGGTCAAGGACAGCGTGCCGGAGCGGCTGTACCGCCAGGTCCGCGCGCTGCGTATCTACGAGGGCACGACCGAGGTCCAGAAGACGGTCATCGCCGCCGCCCTCGACCTACGCCGCGCGAAGGCGGCCGAGCAGCGAGCGGGGGCGGCCAGCCGTTGACGGCGGGCGTGGTCTACGGCGTGCTCAGCGCCTCGTCGACGCCGGTCTCGTACCTGCCGAGGTACCTGGGGCTGGCGCCGACTACCACGTCGAGCATGGCCTTGATCGCCGCGGGCACCTCTCGCACCTGGTAGCGGGTGTCGTCATCCGAGGCAGGCGAGCCGATGCCGGCCGCGTCGATGCCAGCCTCTCGGCACAGAAAAACCGCGCGCCGCACATGGAACTCCTGCGTGACGACCAACGCCGCGCGCACACCGAAGATCGCGTACGCCCGCACGCACGAGTCATAGGTGTCGAACCCGGCATGATCGGCGACCACCTGGCCGGGCGGCACGCCGTGATCGACCAACCATGAGGTCATCGCGGCGACCTCGTCGTAGCCGACCTGACCATGATCACCCGAGACCAGGATGGCGCGGATCTTGCCGTCCTGGTACAGCCGCAGCGTGTCCTCCAGCCGGAGCCGCAGATAGGGCTTGGGTGAGCCGTCCGCGTTCAGCCCGGCACCCAGCACGATCGCCACCGGAGCGGCCGGCGCGTCGGCCACCGTGTGGACCATCCCCATCGTGGCGTACCGGATCCACAGGTACGGGCCGGCGCCGACCAGCAGTACGAGCGCGAGCAGCACGCCCAAGCCGATCTTCACCCACCGTCTGCCGAAGAGCTGGCGAATACGCGGCACCGATTCCCCCTAGCCGGTCGGCTGTCGATGACGGTTCGACGCCCGCAACCAGGCGCCGTCGCACGAGAGGACGCGGACCCATCCGCGGAGGTTGCCCAGCTTGGACACCGCGACCCGCCCCCCACCGGCCGGCGGCGCGACCTCGTCCTACAGTCCTCACCGTGCCGTGGGATGACCTGCCGGACTGGCTGCCGGCCTGGTGCGTGGACCAGTTGGGGGACGAGCCGGTCAGCGTGCTATTCGAGCTGCGGCGGATCTCGGCGGTGTTCGGGCTGCGGTTGGCCGGCGGGCGCGACGTCGTGGCGAAGGCGCGCGAGGACGACGGCCGGGCCGCGTCGTGTGTTGCGGCGCAGGCCCGGTTGGCGGAGCGGGGCTTTCCGTGCGCCCGGCCGCTCACGCCCGCGGTCGGCGTCGGCGCGCTGGCCGTGCACGCCGAGGAGCTCCGGCCCGGCGGCGAGCCGCTGCGCGGCGACTCGCCGGACGTGGCCGTGCGCTACGCGGAGGTGTTCGCCCGGCTGATGGCCGAACTGGCCGACATGACCGTCGCACCGCCCCTGCCGAATCCACGCTGGGCGCGTTGGGACCACACGGATTCCGGGGTGTGGCCGGCGATCGGGTTCCTCGATGACCGGGACCAGAGCGCCGTGCCCGCGTACGTCGTCGACACGGCCGAGCGGGCCCGCAAGCGGATGCTGGCCGCCGACCTGCCGTGCGTGCTGGGCCACGCCGACTTCGAAGCGCAGAACCTCCGCTGGCACGACGGGGACGTGTGGGCCGTGCACGACTGGGACAGCCTGGCGTGGCAGGCCGACGCGGCACTGGCGGGTGCGGCGTGCGGGGCGTTCGCCAGCGGCTCGCCGACGACCCTGGCCCCGATCGAGAGCTCCGCCGCGTTCCTGGCGGCTTATCAGGACATTCGGGGGCGCCGGTTCACCGCGGAGGAGCAGGAGATCGCATGGGCGGCCAGCCTGTGGCCGGCCGCGCACAACGCCCGATGGGAAGCACTGCACGGCGACACCCCGGTGTCCTGTGACGCCGTCCGCGCACAGGCAGCCGAACGCCTCCGCCGAGCGAACGCCTAGCCACCGCTACCTCAGCGCGGCACCGCGTCCGCCGTGATCCGGTGCGTGATGCCGGTCGGTGCCTGTGGGTCGGTCGCCGCCTGCACGGCGGCCTCCTCGATCGCCCGCACGAGCGTCGCCAGGTCCGCGCGGGAGAAGTACCGCTCGTCCGCGGACAGCACCAGCTCGACGGCACCCGGCGGGTCCTCGACGCACAGGTGGAGCTTGGCCTTCGGGACGTGGGCGTCCCGCTTCCAGGACAGCTCGCTGTCCGCGAGCGCGGCCCGGATCTCGGCTGCCCTCGGCGCCGCCACCCCAGCGTGCACCCGATCCCGCCGCCTGCGGTCGTTGTAGAAGCAGGACAGATCGAACTCCTCGCCGCGCTCGCGTTCGACCCGGCTCACCACCTCGTCCTGTTCGTACGCGTCGTAGTAGGCGTTCCGGTACGCGTTGAGCGCCTTGCCCGACGCCCGGGCGACCGCCTCGCCCATGGAGAGATCCGCGATGTCGAGCACGAAGGGCACGATCTTGATCAGCGCGCTGACCGAGTCGGCGTACCCGGGCCGGAACCTGTTGCTCACCATCATCAACGTGGGCAACGGGTTGACGCCGACGACCCGGCCGACGCCGACCAGGAACGACGCCAACAGCACGGGCGATTCGTAGAGGCGGTCCCGTGCGGCGACCGTGTGGACAGCCATGCTGATCGCGCGTGACCGGTAGCGCAGCATCGCGAAGCGGCGCGTGCCCTCATGGCGCGGTTCGCCGAACGGCTGCGTGGGCGCGGTGCGCAGCACGCGCTCCAGGTACCGCATCGACTGCTCGTTCTGCCGTCGCCCGGCCGGTGACGCCTCGAACGCCGCCTGCGCGAGCGGCGGGAGCGCCGTGACCGGGCCCGCGGGCGCACCCGTCTCCGGGTCGCGCGCGCGGATGTCGGCGATCAGGGCGGCCAACCCGAACCCGTCGATCGAGGTGTGCAGGAAGACGGTGACCACGTGCGTGACGGTGTAGCCGCCGGAGCCGCCGGTCACGACCGCGGCCATCCGCACCGGCCACTCGGTCTCGTAGACGAACGGGACGACCTTCCAGTGCATCGAGAGCGCCTCGGCGACCTCGGCGGGATCGTCGGCCCCGGAGGCCACGACGAGGAGCGGGATCTCCCCCGCCGCGGACACCTGCTGGCGCGGCGGCCCGGACCCCCGCAACACCAGGCGCGTGCGCAGCGACTCGTGCCTGCCGACCATGAAGCCGAGCATGTCGGCGACCGCGTCGACGGTCGTGCCGGGGTCGGCCTTCGCGACGTACGTGACCGTGGACGCGCCCGACTGGACGATCGACTGCCAGAGACCGCGCTGACCGAACGCCAGTTCACCCTCGCCGGCCCCCTCCCCCTCGAACGCGACCAGCACCCGGTCCACGACCTCACCCCGAGGCACCTCAGAACCGCGCGTCATTTCGTCACCTCGTATGTCTGGACGAACTCCGGTTCAGCCAAAATGGCTATCACCATCCCGAAATTGGCGCAGCGCAAATTCTCCCCCAGGGGGTTTAGTACTGGTTTGCCGTCGCGGCCCTATCCGACGGCGAGGTGGAGCGTACGACAGTTTCCGCGCGCTGAGAAGACGGAAATAGGCGAGTGTTCAGCGCAGTCTGTGGTGCGTCCGTCCGCCTCATCGCATGAGTCGAAACGGAGTATCGACAACGCCGTGCTCAATAGCTACGGCCGTTCCCCGCCCTTTCGACAGCAATTCAGACGACCAGGAAAAGAGAGGGTCACGAGCGGCACGAAACCACCGGCGGACCACAGGACCACGCGAGTCAGTAGTCCCCACGGTAGCGACTTGCGGGTTTCCCTCTCGGCCGGTTGGCCCAGGCATCGACCGCCACGATCCCGAGCGAGAGGAGGATCAAGACCACGCCAAGGATGACGATGCCGCCCCACATGACGAGGCCCGCGATACTCAGCATCGGCAGCACGGCGAACAGACAGAACGGGTCAACCCGTCCGAAGACCTGCTGCTTCTGCCCCGTAGAGCCTCCGTACCGTCCAGTAATCGTCTGACCACCCATCATCCGTGCCGTATCAGGCGCACACCCGAAGAGTTCCCAAGCAGCATAGTTGCGACGGGCGCGTTGTGTGACGATCCCCCGCGGACGCGAAGAACGCGAACGACGACCACCTCCGCGGCCTCGCCGACATCTGAGCCCCCTCGACGCCGACCGGGACGCTCACTAGGCCTGGCGGCCCGGGCTACTCGGCCACCATGGCGGGATGGAGGACGAGCTTGCCGACGTGGCCGGCCCCGACGAAGTCGCGCTGAGCCTGGTGGATCTCGGTGAGCGGGTAGGTCGCCGCGACCATCGGGGCCACGCGTCCTTGCCTGGCGGCGTCGACGAGCTGGCGGAAGTGCGCGGGCGTGTGCATCGAGGAGCCGATGAGCTGACGCTGATGCAGATACAGCCGCCGAATGTCGATCGTGACGACCGGCCCGGCGATCGCGCCGGCGATGACCCAGCGACCAGCTTCGGTCAGCGCGTCGAAAGCAGTCTCGAGCACGTGGCCCGCGACGACGTCGAGCACCGCGTCCAGCCCGGCGGGGGCGGCATCGGACAGCTGGGCGCGCAGGTCGCCGGCCGACCGAGACACGGTCCGCGCCGCACCAGCCACCTCGACCTGCTCGCGCACAGATTCGTGGGTCAACGCCACGACCTGCACACCACTGGCAGCCGCCAGCTGTACCAACGCCAACCCGACCCCGCCGGACGCACCGGTGACCAACACGGTCTCACCAGGCCGAACCCGGCCGCGCTGCAGCATGCCCATCGCGGTGCCGTAGGCGATCGGCAAGCAGGCCAGCTGGTCGTCGGTCAGCGGTGAGTCGTCCATGGCGTGCGCGCGCTCGGCGTCGACGATCACGTACTCGGCGAACCCGCCGTCGGCTTCGCTGCCCAACAAGGCGACGGGAGTAGCGCCGTCGCCATGGCCGTCATAGCGCGCGGGGTCGACGACGACGCGCTGCCCCACCCGCGTGGGGTCCACGTCGTGACCGACCTCGGCGATCCGTCCGGCGATGTCGCCGCCCTGGATGCGCGGGAACGATATGGGTCCGCGCCAGCCGGCCGACGCACCGGGGTCGCCGGCAAGCCCGTAGGCACCCTGCCGCGTCCACAGATCGGTGTTGTTCACCGCCGCGGCCGTGACCGCCACCAGGACCTGACCGACACCTGGCGACGGCACCGCGACGTCGTGGCGCACCCGCAGGCACTCCAGGCCGCCGTGACCAACCAGTACCGCCGCGGTCTGGGTTGAGCCGGCTCGCGTCATGACGATCAGTTCGTCCTGCGGTGAAGCCGTTGTCGACGGTGAACACCCCGCCGGTGGCGAATGCGGCCCACAACGCACCTCCAACCCGGGTAGTTATGAGGCGGTACCCGACCAGCGCGGCGACAAACGCCCGCGCTCGAGGCCTCCGCGCGCGGGCACTTCACCGACACAACGACCGCACCCACGACCGTGCCCGCGACAGTGGATGGTCGGGGAACTGTGCGTCCCACGCCGGGTCATCATCGCGATGGAACGGAAGGGGCCTTGGAGCTCAGGTGCGTACGGATGCGGCAGGACCCAGCCCTCCAGTTCTGCACCGAGGTTGGCCATCATCGCCGCCTCCCGTACCCCCGGTGATCCCGCTCTCCTCAGCGGCGTAGCTGATCGTCGTATGGCAGTCCTCGATGAGACAGCCCATCTGCGCGTACGCGACGGCGAGGTTGTGCCGCATGGCCGGCACATTCTCCAGCCAGGTCGCCTCGTCGACACGCTGGGGCCATCAACCCGGAGTTGAGGAATCAACGGGGCGCGGGCCACGGGGGCGCCGAGGCCGTCGGTGTTGACTTCCTCGATCTCGGTGATCAAGGTCGAGGAGGAGCGACCCGCCAGCCGCCGAGACCCTTCGTCGCGGTGTCAGGGCGATGATCAGAACCCGCCCCCGCCGCCACCGCCACCGAAGTCGCCACCGCCACCGAAGTCGCCGCCACCACCCAGGTCGCCACCGCCACCGAAGTCGCCACCGCCACCGAAGTCGCCGCCACCACCCAGGTCGCCGCCACCACCCAGGTCGCCGCCACCACCCAGGTCGCCACCGCCACCGAAGTCGCCGCCACCACCGAAGTCGCCGCCACCACCCAGGTCGCCGCCACCACCCAGGTCGCCGCCACCACCGAAGTCGCCGCCACCACCGAAGTCGCCGCCACCACCCAGGTCGCCGCCACCACCCAGGTCGCCGCCACCACCCAGGTC
>NZ_JBOHGB010000009.1:0-101658 GCF_050699935.1 Actinophytocola sp. | reverse complement strand
GGCCGACGGGTTCGTAAGTGGTGCGTTTGTGGTCTCTTCGGCCGTTTCGGTTCGGCCGGCCATGGTCAACATGGCGTTGACCTGGGTGTTTGCGCCCCCGGCAGGACTCGAACCTGCGACCCAGAGCTTAGAAGGCTCCTGCTCTGTCCGCTGAGCTACGAGGGCATGGTGGGCCGCGCCTGCCGAGTGGCAGGATGCTGCCCTTGGGTCTGATCGTTCGGGACCGCTCGGTCGTTTCCGAATCGGCTCAGATCGGGGGTGTGATTTGGTCCGGCTCAGTTCTCGGCGTGCCCCGTCGAGCCGCGGACCTGCAGGTCCACCCCAATGGTGACCGGTCTGCCCGGTCTCACCCCATCGAGCATCCGCAGCGCCAGTTCGCCGGCCCGTCTGCCCTTCTCGACAAGATCCTGCCGCACCG
This sequence comes from Actinophytocola sp., assembly GCF_050699935.1. Lineage (NCBI taxonomy): Bacteria > Bacillati > Actinomycetota > Actinomycetes > Pseudonocardiales > Pseudonocardiaceae > Actinophytocola > Actinophytocola sp. The sequence continues at coordinate 101,240 of NZ_JBOHGB010000009.1, read as the reverse complement.
TGGTGAGGTCGGCCCAGGACGCGGCGGGAGTGTCATCGAACCCCACGATCGACACCTCCCCGGGCACGGACAGCCCAAGCTCCTCGGCCGCTCGCAGCGCGCCCAGCGCGAGCTCGTCGGACATGCACAGCACCGCGGTCGGCCTCGGCCGTAGCCCGAACAGCCACCTGGCGCCCTCCCTGCCCAACTCCCGGACACTGCCCGGCGCCTCCCAGAGCGGCACCTCACTAGCGACGATACCGTGTTCAGCCAGCCCTTTCAGGTAACCACCGATCCTGTCGAGGGCCACCCGAAAGGTGCCCTGCTCGATCCTTTGTGGACCAACGGGCCCGCGGTGGCCGTCCGCCCGCAGGCCGATGCACAGGATCGCCACTCGCCGGTGACCCAGGGAAGCCACGTGCCGGGCGGCGAGTAGTGCGCCGCCATGATCGTCGACCTGCACGCGGGCCGAACCGGTCAGCTCGGGCTGGTCCACGACCACCAGCGGCAGGTTTCGCTCGGCGACTGCCGCGAGCGCGGGCGCGTCGTCGGGCAGCGAGTAGGCCACCACCACGTCCGTCTGCGCGCGCATCACGTTCTCCGCCCGCGGTCCGCCGTCGCCCACGCCCGGGAGCAGCAGCAATGCCCGGTCCGGACTGTCCACCGTGGACGCCAGGCTGTCGAGCATGATGCACAGCGCGGGATCGGAGAACGCCGAGGACAGCCCGTCGCACAGCATGATCGCCACCGAGCCCGCGCGCTTCGTGGCCAGCGACCGCGCCACCGGGTCCGGGCCGGCGTACCCGAACTCCTTCGCCGTCCGGATGATCCGCTCGCGCAACCGCGCGGAGAGCTGGTCCGGCCGGTTGTAGGCGTTCGACACCGTCGCCCTGGACACCCCGACCTCGCGGGCGATGGTGTCTAGGGTGGGTCGCCGCATCCGGTCCGGACTCACCAGCCAAGCCTAGTTCGTGCCCACTCGCAAATGCGTGGCGACCGCTGAAGCGCTTCAGTTACCCTCGAACTAAGGGGCGAACGGGAGGGAGGCCGGGGTGCTCGCCGGACGGCTGTCGGTGTTCATCGTCTTCGCGCTCAACGGCATGGTGATCGGCTCGTGGGCGCCGCGAATGCCGACCGTCGCCGACCAGATCGACGCGAGCCCGGGGGAGCTGGGGCTCGCCCTGCTCGGCGCCAGTCTCGGCATGATCGCCGCCGCCTCGCTGACCGGCCGCTGGTGCGCCCGCTTCGGCGCCCGCGCGCTGGTGCTCGTGTCCGCCCTGGCCACCGTGGGGATCCTGCCGCTGATGGCCATCGTCACCTCGCCGCTACAACTCGGCATCGCGCTGATCCTGCTCGGCGCGAGCGTCGGCATGCTCGACGTGGCGATGAACGTCGCCGCGGTGACGGTCGTGCGCCGCACGGAGCGGCCGATCATGCCCGTCTTCCACGCGGGGTTCAGCTTCGGTGCGCTTGCCGGCTCGATCGGCGCCGCGTTCGCCGCCGGCCACGGCACCGCGCTGCTCGGCCACTTCCTCGCGATGTCGATCTTCGCGGTCGTGGTGACGCTCGCGGTCATCTGGTTCGTCCCGCGCGAGGAGCCGGCCGCCGACCCCGCCACGCACGCGTCGGCCGACCGCCGGATGCTGCGCCGGCCGGTGCTCTGGCTGCTCGGCGTGATCGCGCTCTGCTCGGCGATCGTCGAGGGCGGCAGCGGCGACTGGTCCGCCCTGTTCGCGGTGCGCGAGCGCGGGATGGACGAGGCGTCCGCGGCCATCACGTTCTCGGTCTTCTGCGTGGCCATGGGCGTGGTCAGGCTGTTCGGCGAGCGGGCGGAACGACGCTTCGGCGCGGACCGGATGCTGGTCGGCGGCGCGCTCGTGGCGGGCATCGGCCTGCTGGCGACGGCCATCGTGCCGAGCGGGCCCCTCGCGTTCGTCGGATTCGGGCTCGCCGGCGGTGGGCTGGCCTTCGCGTTCCCGGTGGCGCTCAACATGGCCGGCGCGGTGGGCCGCCGCGGCGACGGGACCGGCGGCGAGCGCGAGATCGGCTTCGTCACGACCATCGCCTACAGCGGCTTCCTGGTCGGACCGCCCATGCTCGGCGGGATCGCGCAGATCACGAACCTCGAAGTCGCCGTCGGGTTCACCGGTGTCGTCGCCATGCTGATCGTCCCCGCGGCGCTCGCGGCGGCCGCGGCCCGGCGCCGGGAGGAGAACGAGGCACCCGATCGGGTACCGGCCCTGAATCGTCGATGACTACGCTCTCAGCGTGTCCGTCGACAGTGCGCCCAAGCCCGCCCGGACCAGCGCGACGACCGCGGGCATCCTGCCGCTCATCGTCATCGGGATGCTGCTCGCCGCACTGACCGCGGTCGCGCTGCTGTCCATCACGGCGGGCGACGCGAGTGTCGTCAACGTCTACGGCCTGACCGTCGTGCGCGTGCTCGCCGAGATCGGCAGCGTGCTGACCGTCGGTTCGCTGATGTTCGCCGCGTTCATGGTGGCGCCGCAGAAGTCGGGCGTCATCGACGTCAGTGGGTACGCGGCGCTGCGGACGGCGTCGTGGGCGGCCGTCCTCTGGTCCCTCGCGGCGCTCGTGTCGGTGGTCTTCAACGAGGCCGACGCGATCAACAAGCCCGTCTCCGAAGTGTTGCGCTCGGACCTGCTGATCACCCTGTTCAGCGAGCTCGAGCAGCCCAAGGCGTGGTTTCTGACGTCCGTCGTCGCGCTCGTCGTCGCGGTCGGCTGCCGGTTCGCGCTGTCCTGGGGCGTGACCGCGACCCTGTTCGTGGTGGCGGTCTTCGGGATCATGCCGGTGGCCGCGACCGGGCACTCCTCGTCCGGCGGCCAGCACGACCTGGCCACCAACAGCCTGCTGTTCCACCTGGTCGCCGCGTCGCTGTGGGTTGGTGGGCTGGTGGCTCTGCTGGTGTTCGGCCGGCGGGTCACGACCGGCCCGGCGTTGCGGCTCGCCGCCACCCGGTTCTCGGCTACCGCGCTGGTCTGCTGGCTCATCATGGCCGCCTCGGGCGTGATCAACGCGTTGGTGCGGGTGCCCGTCTCCGACCTGTTCACGACGTCGTACGGCCTGCTCGTGGTGGCCAAGGTCGCGGCCCTGGTCGTGCTCGGCTGCTTCGGCTTCGCCCAGCGGCAGAAGGGCGTGCGCGACATCGTCGACGGCGCCACCAGCGGCGCGCTCGTGCGCCTGGCGGCGGTCGAGATCGTGGTCATGTTCCTCACGATCGGCATCGCCTCAGCCCTCGCCAGGACCCCGCCGCCGGGCCTCGACTACGTGCCCGACCCGATCGAGATCCAGCTCGGCTACACGCTCGAGGGCCCGCCCACGCTGCTGCGGCTGCTGACCGAGTGGCGGTTCGACCTCGTCTACGGCACGTTGGCGATCGTCCTCGCGGTGCTCTACCTGCTCGGTGTGCGCCGGCTGCGAGCCCGCGGCGACGCCTGGCCGGTCGGCCGGACCATCGCCTGGCTGCTCGGCTGCCTGACCATCCTGATCGCCACCTCGTCCGGTTTCGGCCGCTACGCGCCGGGCATGTTCAGCATCCACATGGAGACCCACATGATGCTGTCCATGCTGGCGCCGGTTTTCCTGGTGCTCGGCGGAGCGGTGACGCTGGCGCTGCGCGCGTTGCCGGTCGCCGGCCGGACCGGGCCGCCCGGTCCGCGGGAGTGGCTGCTCGCGATCGCGCGGTCGCCGGTGTCGCGGGTGCTCACCCATCCGGTGGTCGCGCTCGTGTTGTTCGTCGGCTCCTTCTACGTGCTGTACTTCTCCGGCTTGTTCGACGCCGCCCTGGAGAAGCACTGGGCACACCTTCTTATGAATGCTCACTTCCTGCTTGTGGGCTACGTCTTCTACTGGCCGGTGATCGGCATCGACCCGACGCCCCGGCGGCTGCCGCACCTGGCCCGGCTCGGCATGGTGTTCGCATCGCTGCCGTTCCACGCCTTCTTCGGCGTGATCCTCATGAGCACGCAGACCGTCATCGGCGAGCGGTTCTACCAGGCGCTGGGCCTGCCGTGGGCCGCCGACCTGCTCGGCGACCAGCAACTCGGCGGCGGCATCGCGTGGGCCGCCGGCGAGCTGCCGCTGGTGATCGTGCTGATCGCGCTGCTCATCCAGTGGGCCCGCGCCGACGATCGGGAGGCCAGGCGCGAGGACCGAAAGGCCGACGCCGAGGGCGACGCCGACCGGGCCGCCTACAACGAGATGCTGCGCAAGCTCTCGGAGCGTTCCTGAGCCGCTGACGACCGGGACACCCGCCCGTGCGGCGCTAGCACCACCCACCGACATTTCCTCCCGCCCGTGGCCTCGTCGCCCGCCGGTTGTCCACAACGAGCCGGTTGTCCACAGCTCGGCCACTCGCCGTCCCACGCGTCGTCCCGCCACGGCACTGTGGTCCATGTCAGCGGCGCCCGGCGCGCCGAGACGTCGACCGAGAGGAACCGGAGATGTTCGAGACGAGCCTGACCGTGGCCGGCAAGGTGGTCACCGAGATCACCCGCCACACCTTCCCCAGCGGTGACCGCAAGACCAGCTTCCGGCTGATGGCCCGGGAGCGCAGGTTCGACCGCGAGGTACAGGACTGGATCGACGGCGACAAGGTCTTCGTCCACGTCAACTGCTGGCGCCGACTCGCCGAAGGGGTGGCCGTGTCGCTGGTCAAGGGCGACAACGTCGTGGTCACCGGGCGGTTCTACGTGCGCGAGTACTTCACCGATAGCGGCGAGCGGCGCATCAGCAACGAGATCGATGCCCGCTCCGTCGGCCCGGACCTGGCCTGGTGCACGGTCTCGGTCGAACGACCGTCGCCGGGGCTGGTCTCCGCGAGTACCGGCGCCGCGACCGAGGAGGTGGTCGCCGCCGCCTGACGCGGGCGGATCCCTTGGGCGGCGGGTATGCGCCCGGTTGACGGCGATCCCGGCAAGATCGTCAGCCTTGTTGCGCCCCACCGCGGTCAGGGCCTGGCACGGGCCGCTCTACGATCGCGGTCATGGCCGAGTTCATCTACACCATGAAAAAGGTGCGCAAGGCGCACGGGGACAAGGTCATCCTCGACGACGTGACCATCATGTTCTACCCCGGAGCGAAGATCGGGGTGGTCGGTCCCAACGGAGCCGGTAAGTCCAGCGTGCTCAAGATCATGGCCGGATTGGACCAGCCCAACAACGGCGAGGCCTACCTGTCCCCCGGGTACACCGTCGGCATTCTGCAGCAGGAGCCGTCGCTCAACGAAGACAAGACCGTCCTCGGCAACGTCGAGGAGGGGGTCGGCGAGATCAAGCAGAAGCTCGACCGCTTCAACGAGATCGCCGAGAAGATGGCGACGGAGTACTCCGATGAGCTCATGGAGGAGATGGGGAAGCTTCAGGAGGATCTCGACCACGCCGACGCATGGGACCTCGACTCCCAGCTCGAGCAGGCGATGGACGCGCTGCGGTGTCCGCCGCGGGAGGCGGACGTCACGGTGCTCTCCGGTGGTGAGCGCCGCCGGGTGGCGCTGTGCAAGCTGCTGCTGTCCAAGCCCGACCTGCTGCTGCTGGACGAGCCCACCAACCACCTGGACGCCGAGAGCGTGCTGTGGCTCGAACAGCACCTCGCCCAGTACTCGGGCGCTGTCCTGGCCGTGACCCACGACCGGTACTTCCTGGACAACCTGTCGCAGTGGATCCTCGAGCTGGACCGCGGGCGCGCCCACCCGTACGAGGGCAACTACTCGACCTACCTGGAGAAGAAGGCCGAGCGGCTCGCGGTGCAGGGCAAGAAGGACCAGAAGCTGCAGAAGCGGCTCAAGGACGAGCTCGCGTGGGTGCGGTCCAACGCCAAGGCGCGCCAGACCAAGTCCCGGGCACGCCTCGAGCGCTACGAGGAGATGGCTGCGGAGGCCGAGCGCACCCGCAAGCTCGACTTCGAGGAGATCCAGATCCCGCCGGGGCCCCGGCTGGGCAACGTCGTGGTCGAGGTCGACAAGCTGCGCAAGGGGTTCGGCGACCGGGTGCTGATCGACGGGCTGTCGTTCGACCTGCCGCGCAACGGGATCATCGGCGTGATCGGGCCGAACGGCGTCGGCAAGACCACGCTGTTCAAGACGATCGTCGGCCTCGAGGAGCCGGACGAGGGCGAGGTCCGGGTCGGCGACACCGTGAAGCTGTCGTACGTGGACCAGGAGCGGGCCGGCATCGACCCGAGGAAGAACGTGTGGGAGGTGGTTTCCGAAGGTCTCGACTACATCCATGTGGGACATGTCGAGATGCCCTCCCGGGCCTACGTCAGCGCGTTCGGCTTCAAGGGTTCCGACCAGCAGAAGCTGGCGGGCGTGCTGTCCGGTGGCGAGCGCAACCGGCTCAACCTGGCGATGACCCTCAAGCAGGGTGGCAACCTGATCCTGCTCGACGAGCCGACGAACGACCTGGACGTGGAGACTCTCGGCTCGCTGGAGAACGCGCTCGAACAGTTCCCCGGGTGCGCCGTGGTCATTTCCCACGACAGGTGGTTCCTTGATCGCGTCGCTACCCATATCCTCGCGTGGGAAGGCACCGAGGAGAATCCCGCCAAGTGGTTCTGGTTCGAGGGCAACTTCGAGGGCTACGAGAAGAACAAGATCGACCGTCTTGGTGAGGAAGCCGCACGTCCCCACCGAGTCACCTACCGCAAGCTGACCCGGGACTAGGTTGGGGGCTCCGAGTAAGTGGCGGCCTGGAACGAACCACCGGCGGCCGGCGGGCTCGGCGAGTGCGCGGCACTCGTCCGCTCGGCCGAGGCGCTGCGCTTCAGTGCACCGGAGCTTGCCGTCCAGCTGGCTCGCCGGGCGCTGATCATCGGCGCCGAGTCGTCGGGAACCGGTGACGTCGGCCAGGCCAAGGTGCTGTCGATGCGGGCGCAGGCGGTGCTCGCCGCCGGGCTCGTCCGGATGAGCCACTACACCGACGCGGTCGAGCCTGGCTTCGCGGCCCTCGCCCTCGCGGAGGTCGAGGGTGTGGCCGACGTGGCCATGTCGGTCCGGCTCGATCTCGCCGCCTGTTCGCGAGAGGTCGGCGAGCCACTGCTGGGCTGCGCGGTGCTGCGGCCCGTACTGGACATGGCGCAGCCGAAGCCCTCGGTGCGCGCCGTCGCGCTCGGCCGGCTCGTGGGCTGCGTCGCACACGTCGGCCGCCGCGACGACATCGAGGACGTCCTCACCGAGGCCGACCGCCTCCTCGCCGCCGACGACGGGCTGAGCCCGGACCTGCTGCGGCTGGAGCGCGCCCGACTTTCGGTGCGGGCGGCGGTGTACCACCGCTGGTACGGCGACACGGAGGACGCGGCCGAAGCCGCCCGCGAGGGCCTCACGCAGCTGAACCGGCTGCGTGGCCTGCGGTCCGAGACAGCGCGGTTGCGTGCACAGCTGGTGCTCGAGCTGGCGTGTGCCCTGCTGGACGAGGGGGCGCTGGAGGAGGCCGCGTCGGTCTCGGAGGCGGTGCTGGCCGAGCCGGTCCGCGCGACGTCCGCGGCCGCGGTGGGCCGGCTGATGCTCGCCGTGTCGACGAGGGTGCACCTGCCGGCGGGCCGGGTGGACCGCGGCCGGGGACTGCTCGACCAGGCGGTGTGGGTGGCCGGGCGGCACGGCCTGGACGGTCTGCAGGCCGACGCGCTGACCGCGGTGTCCCAATTGGACGAGACGGCCGGCCACCCGGTGGCGGCGCTGGAGTCGTTGCACGGTGCCCGGGCGGCCGAGCAACGCCGCCTGCGGGCCGTGTCCCAGGCGGCTCGGCGCGTGCTGATCGAGGCGAATCCGGCGCAGTGGAACGTCAAGGCCGTCAACACGCTGCTGCGCTCGGTCGTCCGCGCGGCGGGCGAGCAGGCCGAACAGCCGGAGTGGCACCTGGCGGCCAGGCGGGTTACGCAGTCGGCGAGGCAGCATGCCGCACGCCGGCCCGCCGCCGTGCGGGCCGAGCCCCGGCCGGCCGCGCAAGCCGAGCCGACCGCGGCGTCGGAACAGACGCTCGGGAGCGAGCCCGAGACCACCTCACGCGCCAGCGGGCAGGCGGCGCGGACGAACCAGCAGCCGGCCGCGGCGCAAGCACGACCACCCGCGGCCGCCGAACGCGCGGACGAACGGGCCGATACGGACGAGGCGACCGGGCTGCTCAACAAGGAAGGGCTGATCCGCCGCCTGCGTTCGGTCCGCAACGGCGAGCGTCCGGTGGCGCTGACCCTCGTCCGGCTGGACGGCGATGCCGGCCCCGACCGGCTCGCCGTCACCCCTCCGGACACGGCGACCGACTTCGAGCTGAGCGAGCTGGCCGGCCGGGTACGCACGATCGTGCCGGACGACGCGGAGCTGGCCCGGTCGGACGGCGCGGAGCTGGCGGTGCTCCTGCCGCACACGACCCGGGACCAGGCGGAGAAGTTCGCCGCGGCCATCGAGTCGGCGTGGCTGCGCACCGAGAACGGCAACAGCATCAGCACGGGCGTCGTCCAGTCCAACCCGGACATTCCCACCGTCGACGCCCGAGCCCTCATCAACGCCGCCCGCCACGCGCTGACCCCGGCGGTGGCCGCCCCGAGCCACCCACGCCCGGCACCGCAGCCGACGGCGCACGACGAGCTGGCGGACCTGGCGGACCTGGACGCGGGCGACACCCTCCGCATCGGCCGAGCGATCATCGGTTCCCTGAGCATCCCCACAGGCAGCGGCGGCAAGCGCCGGGCCCCGGAACCGCCCGCGAGCCCGAGCCCCAACAACCCGAAGCGCCAGGACGACACCGGGACGGCACCCGCCGACGCCCGCGACAACACGGCCCCCGGCAACACGAACGCGACGGACTCCCCGCAGGACGCTCCCCGCCACGATCCACACAAGACGGAAGCCCTGGCCAAGATCTTCGACACCACGCCTACCGACGACGCAACGCCGGCCCCCCGACCCGACGACCGCACGGCCAACCCACCACACGACGCCACACCAGCTAACGCCGCGTCCAACGGCCCCGCGCACGGAGACGTGGACGCGAACGCCGCGCCCAGCGGCTCCGCGCAGGGCGATGCGGACGTGAACGCCGGGTCCGGCGGGTCTGTTGACGGTGTGGCACATCGTGAGGTCGATGCGATGAACCAATCCGTCGAGCGGTATGGCGGCATGGCCGGCCGGGACGTGAACGCCGGGTTCGGCGGGTCTGTTGACGGTGTGGCACATCGTGAGGTCGACGCGATGAACCAACCCGTCGAGCCGTCCGACAGCACGGCCGGCCGGGACGCGAACGTGACACCCCTGTTCGGTGAGTCCGGCGGCGACTCGGAGCGTCGAGGGACGTGGGCGGAGGCGGCTGAGGCTCCGACCAGCACGGCGCATCCCGACACGACCAAGTCGCCCGATTCGTCTGGTGGTGCTACGTTCCGCGAGACGCGCGAACAGAACCACACCGGCGAATCCAAGCCGGGCGACGCCACCGAACCGGCTGATGCGTCGAGCACATACACCTCCTCGACGTACGAGCAGACCAAGGCTGAGCTGTCGCGCCTGATGTCCGCCTTAGCCACCGGCTCCGTGCACGCGCCGCCGGACGCCACGGACGCCTCGCCGACCTTCGCGTCGACTCCGCTTCCCGCGCCGGCACACCCGGTCGAAGATCGCATGCGCAACGGCACGGCGGTCCCGCGCCAGTCGATCCCCACCCCACCCGACCCGGACGAGATCCCCGAGCCGCCACGCCGCCCGGACATCCCCGACCCGGACGAGCCGGAGCCCATCCCGCCCGCGCCGCCGGACCCCGGCCCACCACCGCCCGACGAGCCGGGCCCCCTCACCCCACCGAGCGCCGGCCGCCGCGTGAGCAGGCTCGCCGCCGCCTTCGGCGCGGGCCCCGACCGAGCCGGGAGCGCACCCCACAGCAGCACCACATTCGGTGGTGGCACGGGCACTTCCGCCGATCAGACCGGCGGGCCAGGCCGTCCGGCGGCCGGCGACACGAGCATCCACACCGAGGCCGCGGACCGCCCGCCGAACACCAGCAACCAAGCCGGCACACCGGACCAAGCGCCGGCAACGGGCGGGACCAACCACACCGCGCCAGCCATCGATGCGCCAGCCAGCTCGTTCGAACGGGACGTCCCGACGGGCCGGGCGCCGACCGCCGGCTCCGCTGACGGAGCCGCACGGGTCGGCGATGCGCTTCCGGCCGGTGCCGAGCGCGTCACCTCGACCGCCGGCGCCGAACGCGCCACCACGCCTGCCGACGCCGAACGGGCGGCTGTGGGCGGGGCGGCCGGCAGGGCTGAGCGGGCCACCGATTCGGGCCGCGTGGACTACTCCGGCGGGCGCGTCGACGCACTGAATCCAACTGGCGACCAGGGAGCCGGGAACGGGGCAGCCAGGGGCCGACGATCGGGTGGGCGGCGGTCCGAGCGGTCCTCGGACTCCACCACGATCGCCGGACTACTGGCCGAGGCGCTCGCCGCATACCAGGAGACCGCCGACGAGCCCTCGCCGAACCAGCGTGCGTCGAACGTGCCTGAGCCGACGCGGTCGACGTCGAACCAGGTCGAGCCGGTACGGCCGGCGACCATGCGGCCCGAGACGAACCAGACCGAGCGCCGGGAATCGGACGACGAGTTCGGGCGGCTCTTCGACTGGCGATACCAGTCGCCGGCCAGCGGGCGGCACCGATCGCCCGAATAAAGGCAGGACCGGTCGTTACCCTTGGTCCGACTCCGAATGCCCGTGACGGGATTCGTGATCAGATTAAGGTGTTTCCTGCATGTGGCACACCGACGTGCCGCCAATCGTGGAGTCGTGTAGATGACCTCGACCGGAACCCGCACCCACACGGGCTCGACCGCCGGCCTCAGAGCTGGTTCCCGCGAGGGGCCGGACAGCCCGGAGCAGGTTCGAGACGACCTCATCGAGCTTGCCGCCGCGGCCGCCGATGACCTCGCCGACCTGATCCGCCTCTACTACCGTCACATCCCGCCCGAGGAGATCATCGACCACGAGCCGGCCGACCTCGTCGGGACCGTGCGCTCGCATCGCCGCCTCGCCGAGCAGCGGGTGCCCGGCCGCCCCGCGGTCCGGGTCTTCAACCCCGACGTCGACACCGACGAGTGGTCGACCGCCGGCACGATCGTCCAGGTCGTCACCGACGACATGCCCTACCTGGTCGAATCCGTCTCCGCCGAGCTCGTCCGCAGCGGGCTGCAGGTCCACCGGGTCGTCCATCCGATCGTCGTCGTGAGCAGGGACGTCGCCGGGGGGCTGCGGGAGGTCCTGCCCAGCGCCGAGGCCGACGACCCGCCGCCGGACGCGCTCGCGGAGAGCTGGATGTCGATCGAGGTCGACCTCATCACCGACGCCGCCCGCGGCCGGGAGATCGTGAGCGGTCTCGAGAGCGTCCTCAACGACGTCCGCGAGGTCGTCGAGGACACCGCCAAGATGGCCGGCACCGCCCTCGCCCTCGCTGACCATCTCGAGGACCGCCCGCCGGTGGACGAGGACCAGGCCCGCGAGGGCGCCGCGCTGCTGCGCTGGCTCGCCGACGGCCACTTCACCTTCCTCGGCTACCGCCACTACGAGCTCGTCCACGACGGCGACAAGCCCGCCCTGCGCACGGTCCTCGCGAGCGGCCTCGGCGTGCTCCGCCAGGACAGCCTCGCCGCCCGCGACCTGACCACCGGCCCGGAGACCGCCACGCACGCGCTGTCGCCGGACCTGCTCGTGCTGACCGAGGCCAGCGCGCCCTCGACGATCGCGCGCAGCGTCTACCCGTACTACGTCGGCGTGAAGACGTTCGACGACGAGGCCAACGTGACCGGCGAGCACCGGTTCCTCGGCATCTTCACGATCACCGCCCTGCACGAGGACGTCCTCGACATCCCGGTGGTCGGCCGCCGCGTGCTGGAGGTGATCCACCGGGCCGGCTTCCCGCTGGACTCCTACACCGGCCAGAGGATGCTCGAGGTCATCCAGAACTGGCCCCGCTCCGAGCTGTTCTCCACCACCGCCGACACGCTGTACCAGACCACCACCGGCGTCATCGCGCTCGCGGACCGCCGGCGGCTGCGCCTGTTCCTGCGCCGTGACCCGTACGGCCGCTTCTACTCCTGCCTGGTCTTCCTGCCCCGCGACCGCTACACGACCTCCTCGCGTCTCGCGATGCAGGAGGTGCTGCTCGACGAGCTCGGCGGCAAGAACCTCGAGTTCTCCACCCGCATCGGCGAGACCTCCCTCGCACAGGTCCACTTCACCGTGCACACGGCCGACCCCGCGCGTGCCGTCGAGGCCGACGTCCCGCACATCCAGGCGCGGATGACCGAGGCCGTCCGCACCTGGGACGACCGCCTCGTCGAGGCCGTGTTCGCCGAGCAACGCGAGCAGGTCGCCGAGGGCGCCGCGCGGCCCGACGGGACGATCACCGTCGGCGCCGAGTCCGCGACCGAGCAGGGCCACCGGTTCGCCAGCGTCTTCCCGGAGGCCTACAAGGAGGATTTCGGCGCCGTCGAGGCGCTCGCGGACCTGCGCCGCCTCGAGGCGCTGCGGTACGACGGCGACATGGACATGTCGTTCTACGTGGCGCCGCACGCCGAACCGGGGGAGCGCCGGTTCAAGCTCTACCTCGCCGGGCACGGGGTCACGCTGTCCCAGGTGCTGCCGGTCCTGCAGCAGATGGGCGTCGAGGTCGTCGACGAGCGCCCGTACGAGCTGCGCCGCGAGGACGGCACGAAGTGGTGGATCTACGACTTCGGCCTGCGCGTCGAGCCGTCCGTGGTCGAGGGCCGCGCCGCCGAGGAGCGCGAGGAGCAGCGCGTCGCGTTCGAGGAGGCGTTCGGCGCGATCTGGCGCGGGGACGCCGAGGCGGACCGCTTCAACTCGCTCGTCCTGCACGCCGGGCTGACCTGGCGGCAGGCCGCCCTGCTCCGCGCGTACGCCCGCTACCTGCGCCAGGCCGGCACGCCGTACTCCACCGAGTACATCGAGGACGCCGTGCTCGGCCACACCGAGGTGGCGACCGCGCTCGTGCGGTTGTTCGAGACGAGGTTCGACACCCGGCTCGCCGCCCGGGAGCGGCAGGAGGCGGTCGACGGCCAGGTCGAGGCCATCACCAGGATGATCGACGAGGTCCACAGCCTCGACGCGGACCGCATCCTGCGCAGCGTCTCGACCCTGGTCTGCGCGACGCTGCGCACCAACCACCGGGTCCGCGACGAGAACGGCGCGCCGCGGCCGTTCCTCGCGATCAAGCTCGACCCGCACGCGGTGCCCGACCTGCCCGAGCCACGGCCGCGGTTCGAGGTCTTCGTGTACTCGCCACGAGTGGAGGGCGTGCACCTGCGGTTCGGCCCGGTCGCCCGCGGTGGCCTGCGCTGGTCGGACCGCCGGGAGGACTTCCGTACCGAGGTGCTCGGCCTGGTCAAGGCGCAGGCGGTCAAGAACGCAGTGATCGTGCCGGTCGGCGCGAAGGGCGGCTTCGTGGTCAAGCGGCCGCCGGTGCCGACGGGCGACCCGGGGCCGGATCGGGAGGCGTGGCTCGCCGAGGGCGTGGCGTGCTACCGGATGTTCGTCTCCGGCCTGCTCGACCTGACCGACGACCTGCGGGCCGGCAGGGTCGTGCCGGCCCCGGACGTGGTCCGCTACGACGACGACGACACCTACCTGGTCGTCGCCGCGGACAAGGGCACCGCGACGTTCTCCGACATCGCCAACGACGTCGCGAAGAGCTACGGCTTCTGGCTCGGCGACGCGTTCGCGAGCGGCGGCTCGGTCGGCTACGACCACAAGGCCATGGGCATCACCGCCCGCGGCGCGTGGGAGAGCGTCAAGCGGCACTTCCGTGAGCTGGGCGTCGACACCCAGACCGAGGAGTTCACCGCGGTCGGCATCGGTGACATGTCCGGCGACGTGTTCGGCAACGGCGTGGTGCTCTCCGAGCACATCCGGCTGGTCGCCGCGTTCGACCACCGGCACGTGTTCATCGACCCGGACCCCGACGCGGCCACCTCCTACGCCGAGCGGCGCCGCATGTTCGAGCTGCCCCGCTCCAGCTGGGACGACTACGACCGCTCGTGCATCAGCGAGGGTGGCGGCGTCTGGCCGCGCACGCTCAAGTCGATCCCGATCAGCGAGCGGGCCCGCGTCGCGCTCGGCCTGCCGGAGGGCACGGACAAGCTGTCGCCGCCGGAGCTGATCAAGCAGATCCTGCTGGCGCCCGTCGACCTGCTGTGGAACGGCGGTATCGGCACCTATGTCAAGGCGAGCACCGAGAGCAACGTCGAGGTCGGCGACAAGGCCAACGACGCGGCCCGGGTCGACGGCGCCGACCTGCGGGTCAAGGTCGTCGGCGAGGGCGGCAACCTCGGGCTGACCCAGCGCGGCCGCATCGAGTTCGCCAAGAACGGCGGCAAGGTCAACTCCGACGCGCTGGACAACTCGGCCGGCGTGGACTGCTCGGACCACGAGGTCAACATCAAGATCCTGCTGGGCCAGCTGGTCACCAACGGCGAGCTGGCCCAGGACCAGCGCAACGAGCTGCTCGAGTCGATGACCGACGAGGTCGGCGACCTCGTGCTCGACGACAACTACCGGCAGAACGCCGTGCTCGGCGTCAGCCGCGCGCACGCGGAGCCGATGCTGACCGTGCTCGCCCGGCTGGTCGCCTTCCTCGAGGAGCGCACGGGTCTGGACCGCGAGCTGGAGGCGCTGCCGTCCTCGCAGCGGTTCAAGGAGATGGACAAGAACGGCGAGGGCCTGACCTCGCCCGAGCTCGCCTCGCTGCTCGCACACGTCAAGCTGGCGCTCAAGGAGGAGGTCCTCGCGAGCGAGCTGCCGGACGCGGACGTGTTCGCCCGCCGGCTGCCCGAGTACTTCCCGACCCGGCTGCGCGAGCAGTTCGCCGAGGCCATCCCGGCGCACCCGCTGCGCCGCCAGATCACCACGACGCTGGTGGTCAACGAGGTCGTCGACGGCGGCGGCGTGTCCTACGCGTACCGGCTCGCCGAGGAGATGAACGCGACCGCCACCGACGCGGTCCGCGCCTTCACGGCCACCACCCGGATCTTCGACCTGCACAGCCTGTGGGACGACATCCGGGCGCTGGACAACATCGTGCCCACCGACGTCGCCGACGAGATGATGCTGGAGAGCCGGCGGCTGCTCGACCGGGCGTCGCGCTGGTTCCTGTCCAACCGCCCGCAGCCGCTCGCGGTCGGCGCGGAGATCAACCGGTTCCACAAGGTGGTCGCCGAGCTCGTCCCGGAGGTCGGCGGCCTGCTGCGAGGAGCCGAGCGGGAGGGCACCGCCAGGCACGCGGAGCAGCTCGTCGACCAGGGGGTGCCGGCCACGCTCGCGGCTCGGATCGCGTCGTTGCTCAACGGCTACTCGCTGCTGGACATCACCGAGGTGTCCGAGCTGGCCGAGCGGGACGCGGGCCTGGACACCGAGCGCAGCCCGTGGGAGACGGCCGAGCTGTACTACGCGCTGTCCGACCACCTCAACATCGACTCGATGCTGACCTCGGTCAGCGCGCTCGAGCGGGGCAACCGGTGGCACGCGCTGGCCCGGCTGGCGCTGCGCGACGACATGTACTGGTCGGTGCGGGCGATCACGCTGGACGTGTTGCGGCAGAGCGATCCGGGGACGTCGGCGGATGTCAAGATCGCGACCTGGGAGCACATCAACGCGTCTCGGCTCGCCCGTGCGCGAATGTCGCTGGAGGAGATCCAGCGGGCCGGCCGGCTCGATCTCGCCACACTGTCGGTCGCGGCCCGGCAGGTGCGCAGTATGGTCCGCTAGTGGGTGTGTTCATAGTCGAGGTCCGGCCGCGCTGGTCGGACATGGACGCGTACGGGCATGTGAACCATGCCAGCACGGTGACCCTGCTCGAAGAGGCCCGGATCGCGCTGCTGTTCGGCGAGGCGGCCCGGCACGGCGCCGTGCAGCTCTCGGCGGGCGTCGTCGTCGTGCGGATCGTCGTGGACTACCACGTGCCGCTGGTCGCCGACGGCGGTGCGGTGCTGGTGGCGGTGTCCCTGCGCGAGATGCGGTACGCCTCCTTCACCCTGGACTACGAGGTCCACAGTGGACCATCAGCTGACGATCCGGTCGCGGTGACCGCGGAGACGAAACTGGTGCCCTACGACGTGACGAGCAACCGGCCGCGGCGGATGTCCGATGTGGAGCGGGACTTCCTCGCCGCGTGGCGGAGCAACAACATCAGTGGGAACGGTATCCGTGGGGGCAGACGTGCCTGAGCTGGAGTTCGCCGACCGCGCCGAGCGCGACGACCTCGGTGCGTTCGTGGCCCGCGCCGTCCGGCTGGACGCCACGTCGGTGGTGCGGCTGCGCGACCGCGAGGGCGGCCGGATCGAGTCGTGGGTGGCGACGCCGTTCGACGTGCTGGCAACCCGGACCGTGCTCGGCGCGGTCGAGCCGGCCGACGTCACGGTGTCCGGCAGCGAGCTGCTCGCCGCGCTGTCGGTGTCGCGTGGGGAGCGGGTCGACCCGGGTCGGGTGCTGGACCTGCAGTGGCGTTCGGCGTTGCCGCCGCAGGCGCACTGGCAGGTCGTCGAGTCCCTGCCGGCGAAGATCGTGAACGACCTCGCGGACCGCGGGCTGGCGGTGGCGCGGGAGAACGTGGGCCCGCAAGGCACCCCGCCCGCGTCGCTGCTCGACCAGACGGTGCTGACCGTGACCGGCGACGGGCTCGAGGTCAAGATCCCGCTGCGGTGCCTGTTCGCCATGTCCGGCATGGGTTTCCTCGGTACCGGCTCGGCCGACGAGCAGGTTCGGGTCACCGCTACGGACGCCTGGCTGCGCATCGACGCCCGGTTCGGCGCGGTGGTCCGCCGACGGCACGCGCTGCTGCCGCTGCTGGTGTAGGTTGCCGAATCCTTACGTCCGCACGTAACGGCGACCGGATCGGGGCTGGAGGGAGTCGGAGGGGCATGAGCGACAGGTACGACCCGGCCGAGCCGGATCCGGCGCGTGGTTTCCTCGACCAGACGGTGCCGCGCGAGGACTACTGGGACGGCCGCGAGCCGGTGGAGGGCCCGGCGCGGCCGCGGCACGTACAGCACCCGACCGAGCCGCAGCCGCTGCCGGACCCGCGCGAGCGCCGCCGGCAGACGATCCGCGGCGCGGCCTGGACCTTCGGTCCGAGCCTCGGCTACCTGGCGGCGACCGCGTTCAGCGACGACTCCGACGAGGCCGCCCCGCCCCCACCGCCGACCCGGGAACCCGAACCGGAACCGGACCTCCAGCCCTTCGACGACCCGAGCACCGGCTTCGGCGAAGCAGGCAGCGGCATCTAGCCACGTACCGGTCTCGCGACTTCAGTGCCTGTGATCGCGAGCATCCCACGTCGAATCCGCGAGTCCCCCGTTCTGGTTCGCGAGTTCCCGTTCCGCCAGGCGCGGTTGTCCACAACCGACTCGCCTGTCCACATGTTGATCTTGTGGTCCGGTTTTGTCGGGGGGTGCCGATAGGCTGGCACGTGAGGGACGCCCCCGGGAATCGGGTGGGGGCTACGTTTCTTACGTTCTGCACGCGCGCGTGCGGGTGGGAGGTTCTTTGGTGCGAGCGTTGCCGGGGTTGAGGTCGCGGGTCCCGGTGTTCTGGGGGCGGGCGGCAGGGCGGGGTCAGGTAAGCCAGGCGGCTGTGTTCGGGGGGAGGTAGTCCTCGTCGAGGGGGCCGCTGGTCAGTAGGACCTCGCCCGGTGGAAGTGGTACCGCCTCGTCCGACGTGTTCAGGGCGCAGACGAGACCGCCTCCCTTGCGACGGAACGCGAAGCAGCCCTCCGGAGCGCCGTACCACTCCAGCGTGCCCCCGGCGAACGCCGGGTGCGTCCGGCGCAGCTCCAGCGCCTCCCGGTACAGCGACAGCGTCGAGTCGGCGTCCTCCAGCTGGCGCTCCACGGTGAGGGCGCCCCACTCCCGCGGCATCGGCAGCCACGTCGTCGTGCCCGGCGAGAACCCGAACGGCGGCAGGTGGCCCTCCCAGGGCAGCGGCACGCGGCAGTTGTCCCGGCCGCGGTCGGTGTGCCCGGACCGCTCCCACACCGGGTCCTGCAGCACCCAGTCCGGCAGCTCGACGTTGGGCAGGCCCAGCTCCGCGCCGTTGTACACGTACACCACGCCCGGCAGCGCCAGCTCAACCAGCGCCATCGCCCGCGCCCCCTGCCGGCCCAGCATCCCGCCGCCGTACCGGGACACCTCGCGCCACACGTCGTGGTTGGACAGCGTCCACGTGGGCGGCGCGCACGCGGCCGCGGCGGTGGCCAGCGACTCCTCGATCGCGATGCGCACCGCGCCGGCGTCGAACGGTGCGAGCACCAGCCGGAAGTTGAAGCCGAGGTGCAGCTCGTCGGGCCGCAGGTACTCGGCGAACCGCTGGTTGTCGGTCACCCACACCTCGCCGACGGTCATGGCGTCCGGGTACTCGTCGACCACCTTGCGGATCATCCGGTGGATGTCGTGCACGCCGTCGTCGTCGAACCGCGGGTCGTAGTACTCGTGGTGGCCGATCACGCTCGCCGCCCGCGGGTCCATGTTCGGCAGTCCGGGCGGCTTGGCCATGCCGTGCGCCACGTCGATGCGGAACCCGTCCACGCCGCGATCCAGCCAGAACCGCAGCGTGTGTTCCAGGTCCGCGCGCACGTCGGGGTGGGCCCAGTTCAGGTCCGGTTGCTGCGGCGAGAACAGGTGCAGGTACCACTGGCCGTTGGGCGCCTGGGTCCACGCCGGCCCGCCGAACACGCTGACCCAGTTGTTCGGCGGCTGCCTCCCGCCGGCCCGGCCGTCGCGGAAGATGTACCGGTCCCGCGCCGACCCGTACGGTCCGGCCGCGAGCGCCTCGGTGAACCACGGGTGCAGGTCGCTGGTGTGGTTGGGCACCAGGTCGATGGTCACCCGCAGGTCGTGGTCGTGGGCGTCGTCGATCAGCCGGTCGAACGCCTCGAGGTCGCCGAAGAGCGGGTCCACGTCGCGCGGGTCGGACACGTCATAGCCGTGGTCGGCCATCGGGGAGCGGTAGAACGGGGTGAGCCACAGCGCGTCCACGCCGAGCAACTCAAGGTAGCCGAGCCGGGAGCGGATTCCGTCGAGGTCGCCGACGCCGTCACCGTTGTGGTCGGCGAAGGACCGCACGTAGACCTGGTAGAAGACCGCGTCGTGCCACCACGCGGTCCCCCGGGCGCCGTCCGAACTCCGCACGAAAGGCATCCTGCCAGCCCGAACCGGTTTCGAGCAGGGCCATGTTTCGTAGACCGAGCGGCGCAGTCACACCCAGCTGTTCATCAGGCTGTTTGCGGCCATCTCGAGGTATGCCCACAGCTGCTCGCGGTGCCTGTCGGACAGGCCCGCCTCGTCGACCGCGATGCGCATGCACCGCAGCCACGCGTCGCGCTCGATCGGGCCGATCTTGAACGGGGCGTGCCGCATCCGCAGCCGGGGGTGGCCGCGTTGGTCGGAGTAGGTGTGCGGACCGCCCCAGTACTGGATCAGGAAGAGCCGCAGCCGCTCCTCGGCCGGGCCCAGGTCCTCCTCCGGGTAGACCGGCCGCAGTACCTCGTCGCCTGCGACCTCGGCATAGAAGCGGGCGATGATGCGGCGGAAAACCTCCTCGCCGCCCACCGCGTCGTAGAAGTTCTCCGCCTGGTCTGCCGTGTTGTCGGGTGTCGCCACGCCTTCCATCCTCGCACTGTCCGTATTCGCGTCGCCGTCACGGTTCGGCCGGCGGGAAGCCCCGCGCGATCGGGCCGCGGATGCCGGCGTCCTCGAACGCTCCCATCACCTTCGCGCGCAGGGACCGCTGCACCGACCACTGGCGGCCGGGCCGTACCTTCACCGTCGCCCGCATCGTGATGCCCTCGCTCGCGGTGACCCGCTCCACGCCCAGCACCTCGGGCGGCTCCAGCAGGTCGTCGGACAGCGGCGGCTCCTCGGCGGCCGCCGCGGTGACCCGCGCGAGGATCTCGGTGGCCTGGCCGACGTCGGCGCCGTAGCCGATCGGCACGTCCACCACGGCCACCGCGAAGCCCTGGCTGGAGTTGCCGACACGGAGGATCTCGCCGTTGCGGACGTACCAGACGGTGCCGTTGACGTCCCGCAGCGTGGTGATCCGCAGCCCGACCGCCTCGACCGTGCCGATGGCCTCGCCGGTGTCCACGACATCGCCGACGCCGTACTGGTCCTCCAGCATCATGAACACGCCGGACAGGAAGTCCTTCACCAGGTTCTGCGCGCCGAACCCGATCGCGACGCCGACGATGCCGGCCGACGCGAGGATCGGCCCCAGGTTCACCCCGAGCTCGCCGAGGATCATCATGAACGCCAGGCCGAACACGATGAACGAGACGATCGACTTGAACACCGAGCCGATGGTCTGCGCGCGTTGGGCGCGGCGTTCGGACAGCAGCGTGCCCAACGCCTGCGGGGCCCGCTCCCGCAACGGGCGCAGCAGGGTGGGGACCCGGCCGCCGGAGGCGCGGGTGAGCCGGTCGATCAGCCGGCGGGCGAGCGAGCGCACGACGAGGGCGCCGAGCACGATGAGCAGGATCGCGGTCGGCTTCGCGATGAGCCAGTGCGACGACGCCGCGAGCCACTCGTTGCCGGTCCAGTTGTAGATCGTGGTGCACCATCCCTCGTCGGACACGCAGTCCGGCGGCTGGAGGGCGAGCGGGTCGACAACGTTCACGGGCCCGACCATATAGGCGGCCTGGCCCGGCCGTTCACCAGATCTTTGTGGACATGAAGACGGACACGTTATCCAACACACGTGCGGAACCGGGGTGATCTGTGGTCTGCTATGCCTGCCGAAACCGGTGGAGGTGGTCGCGTGCCCGACCGACATCCGACTCCGATCGGCGCCGCCCGCGCTGGGTCGGCGCCGCGGACTCAGGCGCGTCCTAGTTCCGGCAAACCGGATCCCGGTTCCGCGGAACGGGCCACCGGGCCGCCCGTCTGGGGGCGGCGTCGGGTGTTGTTGTTGAACACGACCTTCGAGCCACTGACCGCGTTGCCGCTGCGTCGCGCGGTCGTGCTAGTGGTCTGCGGCAAGGCCGAGGTGGTGCACGGCGATCCCAGCGGGCTGGTGCTGCACTCGGCCTCGGACAGCGTCGTGGTCCCGTCGGTGATCCGGCTGAGCTCCTTCGTCCGCGTGCCCTACCGGGCGCGGGTGCCGCTGACCCGGGCCGGCCTCATGCACCGCGACCGCTACCGGTGCGCCTACTGCGGGCACCGCGCGGAGACCATCGACCACGTCGTCCCGCGCAGCCGCAATGGCGAGCACACCTGGCAGAACTGCGTCGCCTGCTGCGTGAAGTGCAACCACCGCAAGGCCGACAAGCTGCTCTCCGAGCTCGGCTGGCGGCTCCGGGTGGTGCCGAGGGCGCCACGCGGGGTGCACTGGCGGCTGCTCGCCGGCCTGGTGGACGCCGACCCACAATGGCTGCCCTACCTGGGGGAGCCCGCCGCCTGATTAGGCAGCGGGCTCCCGTCGTATCGGGGTGTCCGTCAGGAGGCGGTGACGCGCGTGCCCGCCGTGACGCGGGTGCCTCGCGTGACCCTCGTACCGCGCGTGACCCTGGTGCCGGCGGTGACTCGCGTGCCGCGGGTGACCCTCGTGCCCCGCGTGACGCGGGTGCCCGCGGTGACTCGGGTTCCCCTGGTCACACGCGTGCCTCGGGTGACCCTGGTGCCGGCGGTGACTCGCGTGCCACGGGTGACCCTGGTGCCGCGAGTGACGCGGGTGCTCAGGCAGTCCGCGAGCTCGGACTGGTCCAAACGAGTGATGGCCATCAGCGGTGCATTAGTAAAGCTCATGGTCATAGCGGTGCTCCTCGGCGGTGTACGCACGGAGAGTGCGGATGAGGGGTGCGCAAGGGCCGTACGGATGAAAGCTAAGAGCTGGAACTGTAACCGGCAAGACGTCTCCTGTAGCGATGAGCTCGGGGGTGGGGTCTTACGGCCGTTCGCCGGTATGCGTTGGGCCCAATGCCGTAAATCACTCACCGTCGAGCAGCGCACGCCGGCCGCCGGTTTGCGTACTAGGCGCGGCGGCAGGTGACCTTGCGCGCCGGTTGCCGTGACCTCGACGGGGCTGGGTAGTCTGTCGCTCGTGAGCGTCGTGGAGACCATTCTCGTCTACGCGGTGATCCCGCTGGCCATCTATGGCGTGATCGCCCTGCTGACGTTGCGCGACAAGTTCGCGCGGACCCCGAGGTACCGGCCCGGCCAGCCGTGGGACCACCCCGCGGTGTGGTGGACCGCCAACCCGGCGGGCGTGGACGGCCAGTCGGGCGCCGTGCCGACGGGTGGCGCGAAGAGCTCGAAGCGCACGGCCAAGGGAGGCGCTCGTGGCAGCTGGTGAGATCGTCAAGGCCGGCACGCCCGGCCAGGTCATCGACGAGGACCCCGAGCACGGCCACAGCGCGGTCGTCACCACGAGCGGCCGGGTCTCGGTGGCGCAGGAGTACCGGTCCGCCGCGCCCGACCTGCCGTTCAGCTCCGTTCAGCTGGCCCGCCTCGACGAGGCGCTCACGCTGTCCGCGCGCTCGACCGGGCTCGGGTTCAGCGTGTACATCGGAGACCTGGGCGAGGACACCCGCGCCGCGGCCGAGAGCCTGCATGCCGGGTCGGGCGAGCACTCCGCGTCGGCCGTCCTGATCGCCGTGTCGCCCGCGCAGCGCCGCGTCGAGGTCGTCACGGGCGCCGACTCCAGCCGCCGGCTCCCCGACCGCTCCTGCAACCTGGCCGTCATGAGCATGGTCGCCTCGTTCAAGGAGGGCGACCTGATCGGCGGCCTGGTGAGCGGCCTCCGCATGCTCAGCGACCAGGCCGGCAGCAAGCGCTAGCCCGCCTCCCCCTGAGGTCCGACCAACGGAACCTCAGGGGACCGTGACGGCACCCAGCCACAAACAACTGACCATCCGCATGATTCGCCGGAACGCAACGGACACTTTTAATTCCGGGGAGGCGGACTGTCGAAGTCGCGGGCGGCTAGGGCGCGCACGATGCCGGCCCGGCCCTCGGACACGAGCCGGCGCAGGGCCGGCGGGTGGCTCTCGTCGGCGAGCCACGCGTCGGCGGCCTCGACCGTGGCGGCCGCCACCGACCACGACGGGAACAGGCCCGTGGCCACCGGCTGCGCCCGCTCGCTGGAGCGCCGCTGCCACACGCCGGCCACGTCCGCGAAGTACCTCGCCACATAGGGAACCAGCAGCTCCCGCTGGGCTGGGTGCGAGAAGCCCGCGATGATCGACTCGTGGATCGCGTTCGGCAGCTCGTCGTCGTGCACCGCGCGCCGCCACGCGTCGGCCTTGGCCTCCTCGGTCGGCCGCAGCGCCCGCGCCCGCTCCGCCTGCCGGTTGCCGGTTGCCGTCCGGTCCGCGGTCAGCGCCTCGTCGATCTCGTGCTCGGATGCCACCCCGTGCGCGACGAGCGCCTGCAGCAGCCGCCACCGCAGGTCGGTGTCCACGACCAGCCCCGCCAGCGGCGCCGACTCGTCCAGCCAGCCGCGCACGACCGCCACCTGGTCCTCCTCGAGCACCGAGCCGGCCAGCGCGTTGACCAGCGCCAGCTGGTGGTCCGAGCCCGGCTCGACCGACCCCGCCAGCTCCATCAGCCGGTCGGTGAAGGTCCGCCAGCCCCGTGGCGCCCACGCCGGGTCCGCGTACGAGGCGATCGCCGTCTGGGCCTGCAGCAGCAGCCGCTGTACGACGCCGACCTCCGTCTCCGCCGGCAATCCGTGGCACACCAGCGTGACGAAGTCGCGGGCCTTCAGCTCGGCCTCCCGCGTCATCTCCCACGCGGCCGACCAGCACAGCGTCCGTGGCAGCGGCTCGGTGATGTCGCCGATCCGGTCGATCAGCGTGGTCAGCGAGTCCGGGTCCAGCCGCATCGTGCAGTAGCTGAGGTCGTCGTCGTTGATCAGCACGAGCTTGCCGCGCGGCACGCCGATCAGGTCCGCCACCTCGGTCCGCTCGCCCACGACGTCGATCTCGGTGCGATGCGTGCGCACCAGCCTGCCGTCCCGGTCGTCGTACACGCCGACGGCCACCCGGTGCGTGCGCACCTCGCCCGCGCCCGGCTTGGCTCCGCCCTGGTTGATGGCGAACGACGTGAACCGGCCCTCGGCGTCGACCTCGAACGCGGGCCGCAGCGCGTTCAGGCCGGTCGTCTCCAGCCACTGCGCGCTCCACCAGGACAAGTCCCGCCCGGACGCCTCCTCGAGCGCCGCCAGCAGGTCGGCCAGGGTCGCGTTGCCCCACGCGTGCTTGGCGAAGTACACCCGCAGGCCGGACAGGAAGTACTCCTGGCCCACGTAGGCGACGAGCTGCTTGAGCACGCTCGCGCCCTTGGCGTAGGTGATGCCGTCGAAGTTGACCTCGACCGCCTGCAGGTCCGGGATGTCCGCGGCCACCGGGTGCGTGGAGGGCAGCTGGTCCTGCCGGTACGCCCACGACTTCTCGATGTTCGCGAAGCTCGTCCAGGCGTGCTCGTACTCGGTCGCCTCGGACTGGCACAGCACGCTGGCGAACGTCGCGAACGACTCGTTCAGCCACAGGTCGTCCCACCAGCGCATGGTCACGAGGTCGCCGAACCACATGTGCGCCAGCTCGTGCAGCACGGTCTCGCAGCGCCGCTCGTAGGCGTAGCGGGTGACGCGGCTGCGGAAGACGTAGTCCTCGAGGAACGTCACGCAGCCCGCGTTCTCCATCGCGCCCGCGTTGAACTCCGGCACGAAGCACTGGTCGTACTTGCCGAACGGGTAGGGCACGCCGAAGCTGCGGTGGTAGAACTCGAAGCCCTGCTTGGTCTCGGTGAACAGCCGCTCGGCGTCCATGTGCTCGGCGAGCGACGCGCGGCAGTACAGCCCGAGCGGGACGGTCGCGGCGTCGTCGTGGTACTCGTCGCGCCACTCGGCATACGGCCCGGCCACGAGCGCGACCAGATAGGTCGACATCCGCTCGGTCGTCTCGAACGTGTGCCGCACCGCACCGTCCACAATAGACTCGGCAATCGCCGGGCGCCCGTTGGAGATCACCTTCCACGACTCGGGGGCGAGCACCGTGAGCCGGTAGGTGGCCTTGAGGTCGGGCTGGTCGAAGCAGGCGAACATCCGCTTGGCGTCGGCCGGCTCGAACTGCGTGTACAGGTAGACGCCCTTGTCCACGGGGTCGACGAACCGGTGCAGGCCCTCGCCGGAGTTCATGTAGCGGCAGGTCGCCCGGACCGTCAGGGTGTTGTGCTCGGCGAGCGAGGGGAGGGCCAGGCCGTCCTCCTCGCGGTAGCCGGACACGTCCAGCGGCGTGCCGTTCAGCTCGGCGGACTCGACGGACTCGGAGACCAGGTCGATCCAGCTGTCCACGCCCACCTCGCGGCTCGCGAAGGACACCGTGGTGACCGAGGAGAAGGTGCTCTCACCCGGCTGGCCTTGGCCGTTCGTGAGGTCCAGCTCGATGTCGTAGGACCGCACCTCGAGCAGCGCCGCGCGTCCCTGCGCATCGTCGCGGGTCAGGTTGGGTGGAGCCACTGGTCACCTCATGTCGCGTATGGAAGCTGTCGTACATCACGTCGCATCCAAGCACCCCTGCCGTTAGTGTCGCCCGCCAGACGGGTGAGAACGGGAAGAAAGTTCGGTACCGAGGAGGTTGTTGCAGACATGACCGCAGCCACGAAGACCAAGGTCGACTTCTACTTCGATCCGGTGTGCCCGTTCGCATGGATCTCGTCGCGATGGATGCTCGAGGTCGAGAAGCATCGGGACGTCGAGCTGAGGTTCCGCGTGATGAGCCTCTCGGTGCTCAACGAGGGACGGGACCTGCCCGAGGACTACAAGAAGGGCATGGAGCAGGCGTGGGGCCCGGTGCGCGTGCTGATCGCCGCCGCCGAGGCACACGGCGAGGAGGTGCTGCGCGACCTCTACACCGCCATGGGGACCCGCATCCACAACAAGCGGCACACCGACCGCGACGCCATCATCCGGGAGGCGCTCGCGGAGGTGGGCCTGCCCGCCGAGCTGGCCGAGGCCGCGACGAGCACCCAGTACGACGACGCCCTGCGCAAGAGCCACCACGAGGGCATGGACCCGGTCGGCCTGGACGTCGGCACGCCCACGATCCACGTCGACGGTGTCGCGTTCTTCGGCCCGGTGCTCAACTCGATCCCGCGCGGCGAGGACGCGGTGAAGATCTTCGACGGCGCCGTCGCGCTCGCGAGCTTCCCGAACTTCTTCGAACTCAAGCGCACCCGCACCGGAGAACTCAGCTTCGACTGACGAACACAGTTCGAAGGCAGGCGCGAGCGGGCTCACGGCACGAGTTGAGCTTCGAACCGTGTTCGGTCTCCGCGTATGTGACAGGCTGGAGGCCGACCCCGTCTTCAGCGTCACATCCGGAGGACACATGGCCGCGCCGACCCAGGTTCGCACCGCCCACTTCATCGCCGGCGAGTTCGTCGGTGACGTCGGTGCCGGAGAGCGGATCGACGTCGTGAACCCGGCGACCGAGGAGGTCATCGCGTCGGTGCCGGCGGGCACCCCGGGCGACGCCGACGCCGCGGTGCGGGCCGCGGCAGCCGCGTTCCCCGGCTGGGCCGCGACGCCGCTCGCGGACCGGGTCGCCGCCGTCCGCCGCATCAACGACGGGCTGAAGTCCCGCGCGAGCGAGCTCGCCGCGACGATCACCGCCGAGGTCGGCTCACCGATCGGGTTCGCCACGAAGGTTCAGGTGCCCAACCCGATCGGCATCACCGACGGCGTGCTGGCCGAGATCGAGGCGGGCGCGCTGGAGCCGGTGACGGTCGGCAACTCGACGGTCGTGCGCGAGCCGGTCGGGGTGGTCGCCGCGATCACGCCGTGGAACTTCCCATTGCAGCAGATGGTCGCCAAGGTGACCCCGGCGCTGGCGGCCGGCGACACGGTGGTGCTCAAGCCGAGCGAGGTGGCGCCGCTGACCGCGGGACTGCTCGCGGAGATCGTCGCCGGCGCGGGCCTGCCGGCGGGCGTGTTCAACCTGGTGCACGGCACCGGTCCGGTCGTCGGCGAGGCGCTGGCCGCGCACCCGCTGGTCGACATGGTGTCGTTCACCGGGTCCACGCGAGCCGGCCGCCGGGTGGCCGCGGTGGGCGCGGAGACGATCAAGAAGGTGGCGCTGGAGCTTGGCGGCAAGTCCGCGTCGGTGGTCCTCGACGACGCCGACCTGGTGCGCGCGGCCAAGATCACCGTCGCGAACTGCTTCATGAACAACGGGCAGGCGTGCAGCGCGCTGACCCGGCTGCTGGTGCCGGCGGACCGGCACGACGAGGTTGTCGAGGCCGCGGCCGCGGCGGCGTCGAAGTACGTGCCGGGCGACCCCACGCTGGAGACGACCCGGATCGGCCCGGCGGTGTCCGCGGCGCAGCGCGACCGGGTGGTCGGCTACATCCACCGGGGCGTCGAGGAGGGCGCGACGCTCGCGCTCGGCGGCCCGGAGCCGGTCGACGGTCCCGGCTACTTCGTGCGTCCGACGGTGTTCGGCGGCGTGCGCGAGGACATGACGATCGCGCAGGAGGAGATCTTCGGCCCGGTGCTGTCGATCCTGTCCTATGTGGACGACGAGGACGCGGTGCGGATCGCGAACGGCACCCAGTACGGCCTCGCGGCGGGTGTCTTCGGCGGCGACGCCGACCGGGCGTACGCGGTGGCCGGCCGGCTGCGGGCGGGTCAGGTGGACGTGAACGGCGGGCTGTTCAACACGAAGGCGCCGTTCGGTGGCGTCAAGCAGTCGGGCAACGGCCGGGAGTTCGGACGGTACGGCCTGGAGGAGTTCACGGAGCTCAAGTCGATCCAGCGCTGAGCTCCTCGCGCTGGGCACCTTCGCTCAGCGCGCTACCAGGACGCCGTCGGTGAGCAGGGGAACGACGGAGCTGGCGTCGACCTGAGCGGCGAGGCGGACGTCCTCTGCCACCCCCGCCGCGATCAACTCCAACCCCGACACCGAGGTGGCGAGCAACTCCCCGACCCGCCCGGCCACGGCCCGGTAGGTCACCGCCGCCACCTCTGCCTCCGCCGACACCTGCCACGGCCGCGCTCCCGCCCTCGCCGGTACCGCCGCGGCGCTGGTCTCGCCCCGCGTGCCCGCTCCCGCACCGGTCCCGCGCCGCAGGCGGATGATCGCGTCCGCGATCGCCCCGGCGCCCAGGATCTCCTCGATCCCCGGCCGAAGGCGCCTATCCGGGGTGTCCCGCCACCGCTCGCCGACCGGCACGATGCCGATCGGGGCGTCGCCGGCGCTCTGCACCGCCGCGGCGGCGACCGCCGAGGCGTTCCGCAGGCACCCGGCCAGCACCGTGGCACCGGTCGAGGCCGCCGCGGCGCACAGGGTGGCCCCGTTCGGTGACGAGATCGCCAGGAACGTCCCCGCCGGCAACTCGACCAGCGACGACGGCCGCAACGTCCACTCCCGCGCCGCCCCGTCCGCGACCGGCGTCGACCAACCGCCGACCCGTCCACCCCGCTCGTCCACGTGCCGGTCCGCCGGTCCGTCGGCTGGCGTGTGGCCCTCGATCGACGTGAGGCCGCTGTGCGTCAGCACCGCCCCCGCCGCCCGTGCCGCCTCGGCCGCTCGTTCGTCGCGCCAGGGCAGGGGCAGCACCCGGCCGCCGCGGCCCAGGGCGATGTCGACCGTCGTGGAGAACACCAGCACGTCGACGACGATCAGCACCGCGCAGTGTGGGCCCAGCGCCGCCACACCGTCGCGGTCCCACTCCAGTCGCAGGTCGAAGGTGTCCTGTGCGTACACGGTCACCGGACGATCTTGCCACGCTGGCAGAATGCCGTCGTGCGCGTTTACCTGGGATCCGATCATGCGGGCTTCGAGCTGAAGGCACACCTCGCCGAGCACCTCACGTCGGCCGGTCACGAGGTGATCGACGTCGGCCCCGCGGCCTACGACGCCGACGACGACTACCCGCCCTACTGCGTCGAGACGGCACGCCGCGTGGTCGCGGATCCCGGCAGCCTCGGCGTGGTCATCGGCGGCTCCGGGAACGGCGAGCAGATCGCGGCCAACAAGGTCGCCGGCTGCCGCGCCGCGCTCGCCTACAACGTCGAGACCGCCACGCTCGCCCGCGAGCACAACGACGCCCAGGTCGTCGGCATCGGCGCGCGCATGCACAGCCCGGGCGAGGCGGTCGAGATCGTCAGCACGTTCCTCGCCACCCCGTTCTCCGGCAACGAGAGGCACGCCCGGCGGATCCGCATGCTCGACGAGTACGAGCGCACCGGCGAGCCACCGAGGCTGCCCGGCTAGTGCCAGAAGGACACACGCTGCACCGGCTCGCCCGGCTGCACAAGAAGCTCTTCACCGGCCGGCCGGTCGAGGTCACCAGCCCGCAGGGTCGCTTCACGACCGCCGCGTCCGTTGTGGACGGTCGAGTGCTGCGCCGGGCCGAGGCGTACGGCAAGCATCTCTTCCACGTATACGGCCCGGACGCGATCGTCCATGTCCACCTCGGACTGATCGGCACGTTCCGCGAGCAGCCGCTGCCCGTCACGACGCCGGTCGGCCAGGTGCGGATGCGGATGGTCGGCGAGACGCACTTCACCGACCTGCGCGGGCCGACGATCTGCGACCTCGTCGACACCGCGCGGATGAACGACGTGCTGGCCAGGCTCGGGCCGGACCCGTTACGCCGCACCGCGGATCCAGACCGCGCCTGGGCACGGCTGTCCCGCTCGCGGCTGCCGATCGCCGTCCTCCTGCTCGACCAGGGCGTGCTCGCCGGCGTCGGGAACGTCTATCGCGCCGAGGTCCTGTTCCGGCACGGGGTCGACCCGATGCTGCCCGGCAAGCGGCTCGACCGTGCACTGTGGACGGACATGTGGGCGGACCTCGTCGTCCTGATGCGTAAGGGGGTGCGCACCGGCCGGATCGACACGGTCCGCGACGAGCACCTGCCCGAGGTCACCGGCCGCCCGCCACGCCAGGACCGGCACGGCGGCGAGGTCTACGTCTACCGCCGGCACGGCCTGCCCTGCCTGCTGTGCGGCACCGAGGTCGCGACCACCGAGCTCGCCGGCCGCAACCTCTACTGGTGCCCCACGTGCCAGGCGCCCGGCTAGAAGCCGCCGAAGTCCCCGCCGAAGCCACCCATGTCGCCACCGAAGTCGCCACCCATGTCGCCGCCCATGTCGCCGCCGTCACCAGCGTCACCGGCGTCGCCGCCCTCCATGGCTTCCTGCTGGCCCGCGTCGTAGCCGGCCTCCCAGGCGGCCGCGTCCGGGATGCCGTACATGCCGGAGAACATGGCGCTGAACAGGAACATCGACCCGACACCCCACGCGCCGGCGACCAGGGCGGGGCGCCACCACGGCTCGCTGTACCAGCCCTGCGGCACCGGCCGCCCGGCCACGCGGCCGCCGGGGTAGTAGTGCGTCGTGCGGTCGCCCGGTTCCGGCGAGGCCTCGTAGTCGTGGCCCTCGACGGTGACGCGGCGGTCCTCGCTGACCTTGCCGGCGCGCTCCCGCTCGGGGTCGGCCGGCAGCTCCGGACCCGGGTCCAGGTCCATCGCGGTGCGCGCCGCGCGTACGTAGTAGAGGCCCTCCAGCGCGGTCTTCGTGACCAGGCGGCACTGCTCGGCCGTGTTCGCCTGCTCCATCTGCGAGCCCGCGGCGGTGTAGCGCTCCGAGGCGTCGGCCAGCGCCTGCTTGGACGCCTCGTCGGTGCCGATCAGGTTCATCACCTGGCCACCGAGCCGCTCGACCCAGCGGCGGGCCTCGGCCTTCGCGTCCTCCAGCTGCTGCTGCCTGGCATTGGCCTGGTTCCGCGCGAACGTCGTGCCGAGCACGACCACGGCCAGGATCAACACGATGATCACGATGACGGTGACCATGGCACCCCTTCCGAAATACACCTTTCGTCACGACAACGGGCACGCTACGCCGGGAGTTCCTGGCTGGGGAAGCGAACCACGCCCGTCCAGGCGCGAATGGTTCCACTGTGACACTGCGCCGACAGGTGGTCACTCACCGGTAGACAACCGTATTCTTGTCCCCCATGAGGGTGGACCTGCCGGTGCTGGTGCGCGAGGCCACCGCGGCGGACGCGGCGTCGATCGGAGAGGTGCACGCGGAGGCGTTCCGGGTGGCGCACCGCGACCTGTTCGAGGCGGACTGGCTGCGCACGCTCGTCGAGCAGCGGCGCACCCTGTGGTCACACCGGATGGTCGGCCGAGCACACGCGCGGAACACGGTGCTGGTCGCCGAGCGCGGGAGCAACGTCGTCGCGTTCGTCCATTTCGGTCCGCACAGCGAAGGCTCGCCGGACGGGGAGATCTTCGACTGCTTCGCGCATCCCGACGTGTGGGGTCGCCGGGTGGCGGCGGCGGTGCTGGACAAGGCGTGGGAGTTGTTGCGGGAGGCCAGGTTCCGGCGCGTTCGCCTGTGGACGATGGCCGGCGCGAACCGGGCGCGGCACTTCTACGAGTCGTTCGGGTTCACCGAGACCGGCCACACCCGGGAGCGCGACTTCGGGGACGGCCGGCCGGTGCTGGAGGTCGAGTACGCGCGCCGGGCCCGCTAGCTCGACAGCGCCGTGCGGAAGTCGTCGGGCATCGGCGTCTTCTTCAGGGTCTTCGGGTCGACCCACACGTGCCGCACCTCACCGTCCGCGATCAGCCGCTCGCCCACGCGGAAGACGGGCCGCACGATCATGCTCGTGGTACCGAGGTGCTCGATCGGCATCTCGATGTCGAGCTCCTCGTCGAAACGCGCGCCCTCGGCGAACCGCAGCCGTGCCTCGGCCACGACGATGTCGTACCCGCGGTCGACGATCTGCTGGTACGGCCCGATCCTCGCGCGGAAGAGCTCGGTGATCGCGACGTCGTAGAAGAACAGGTACTGCCCGTTGAACACGACGCCCTGCTGGTCGCACTCGCTGTAGCGCACCCGTAGCCGGTGAACGAACGGGCTCATCGGTTGCCCGCGTGCCCGTCGGCGAGCTGGCGCGCGACTCGTTCCGTGCCCCCGAACCGGCCCAGCTTCGCGGCCGTCTGCGGGGCGACGAGGCTGAGCCAGGCGCCCGCGCGGATGACCGGGGCCGCGACGTCGACCTCCGCGCGGTTCGCGCGGATCGCGCGCACCACCCCGTCCGCGACGTCGTCCGGGGTGCGCGCCCGCACACCCGCGGGCAGCTCGCCGCCGCCTTTGTGGAACATGCCGGCGTCGGAGATCGGCCCGGGGTTGACGCAGCTGACGCCGACGCCATGCGGCTCCCAGTCCTGGCGGAGCGCGAGCGCGAACCCCCGCAGGCCGAACTTGGTCGCGTTGTAGAGCGAGCTGACGGGCGTGGCCGACTTCCCGGAGATCGAGGACATGAGGACGATGTGCCCCTGTCCACGGGCGAGCATCCGTTCGCCGAGGCTGCGCGCGAGGTGTATCGGTGCGCGGAGGTTGACGGCGAGCACTCGGTCGATCTCGTCGGCGGAGTACGACTCGAGCTCGCCGACCCCGGGCAGGCCCGCGTTGGCCACGAGCACGTCGACGTCGATGTCCGCGACGCGTGCGACGTCGTCCGCGTCGGACAGGTCCGCGACGACCGCCGTGGCACCAACCTCGGCGGCGACAGGCTCGAGCACGTCCGCGCGGCGGCCGGTCAGGGTCAGCGTGGCGCCCTCGGCACGCAACCGCCGGGCGATGGCCTGGCCCAGCCCGCCGGTCGCACCCGTGAGCAGGACGGACTTCCCGAGAATCTCCATGTGGCCCGAGTCTAGTTCGCCGTGGATCGTTGCCCTATGAGCAACGTCCGACGTTCAGACCTAACGGGACGGCCGACGGCGTGGTATGCCCGGGGTTGCGGCGGTGTCGAGCGGCCCGCCGAGCGCGAGGTCGTCGAGCGAGTGGAGGGGCGCCGTGACCGAGGACCCGTTGCGGATGTACAGCGTGCACGAGGTGCTGGAGCGCGCGGACACGATGCCGGACCTGGTGGCCGCGCTGACGTGGACGCAGGTGTACCTGACCCGGCCGCACCCGGAGATGGGCAGACCAGGGGCGGTGTGCCCGTACGTCCGCGGCGCACTGGACGCCGACACGTTGTGGTTCGGCCAGGTGCGGACCGCCGAGCCGACCGAGGAGGCCGTCGCCGCGGGTCTCGACGCCTTCCGGGCGCCGTTCGTGGCGCGGCAGCCGCACACGAGGTCGACCGGGTCGCAGAAGGCGCTCGTGGTGACGTTCCCGAACCTGCCGGAGGAGAAGACGTGCGAGCTTCTCGGGGACGTGGCGCGGCGGGTCAAGCTGGAGTTCGTGGAGGACGGGCTGCTGCCCGGGCCCGCGTATCCCGGCAACTCCACGCCCAGCGCGCACTCGGCGTTCCCGTCGATGGCGAGCCCGGTACCGCTCGTGGCGATCCGGATGTTGTTCGACACGGACCTCAATTTCCTGAACCGCCCGTACGACCCGCCGGAGCTGCGTGCCCGGTTCGTGTCGTCGTTCCTGCGCCACGTCGGTCCGGAGCTGTCCGCCGCCCGCCGCGTCGCCGCGGAGTCCGCCCTGGCAAGCCTGACGCGGTGACCGAGAGCCTTCGGGTCCAGACCGTCGACCGCCTCGTCACGACCTGGCCGACGCGCGGAGTCTGAAGTAGACGATGGCGTGCGCGTTGTCGGAGGCGGACTTTTCCGGCCCGGGGCGCGCTCTTGCGCGCTCGCGGAGCGCAGTTCCGTCCAAAAAGGACATCCGTTCGGCAGTCGCAGGCGCTGGCCGAGGTCCGTCGCCACCTCCAGCCGGACCGCACGTGGCCGCCTTCCACCGTTCGAGCCACCGACACGTGTGTAGCATTTATGCTACGCTGCTGGGCGAGGAGGTGGAGTGCCATGTCGACTGCTCCGACCACGTACTGGGACGACCTGGTCGAGGATTTGCAGGACCCCGAGTTCCTGCGCGCGTACCTCACGGAGAGCCTCCGGGTCGAGACGGTCGACCGCCTCGTCAACGACCTCGACGACGCCCGGATGGCCCTGGGGCTGTCCAAGGCCGAGCTGGCGCGTGCGATCAGTGCGGAGCCGGCCGTGATTCGTCGCCTGCTGTCGCCTGGGCACCGCAACCCCACGATCGGCACGGTGGCCGAGGTGGCGGCCGCGCTCGGGCTGAGGGTGGCACTGGTTCCGATGGCCGACGACGAACGCGAGCGGGTGGCGGAGACGCTCCGCTCGGGCACGGCGAAGGAGCCGGAGAAGTTGGCGCGAGAGATCGATGGCAAGCGCCCGGTTGGCGTCTGAGCGGCCTCAGGAGATGGAGCGCGGGTTCCGCTTCCGGTACTCCTCACCCAGTGCGCGCACGGCGGCGTAGTCGGCCTGGCTCAGCTCGGTCCGAAACGGCTTGTCGCGGCCGTCGATGACGACGAGCAGTGGCTTGTCCTGGCCTTCGGCTTCGTAGTCGAGGAGGCAGAAGAGCCGGTAATGGCGCCGGCCTGGGCCGCCCTTCCGGACCTCGAACCATCCGGTCATGTCGCCGTGCATCGCCTCCCACGCGCCACCCCCCGACGAACCGCTTCGGAGGAGCCGCCGCGACGGCGTTGAGTACGGCGTTGAACTTGGCGCGCACGCCGAGTGGGCACGCCTTGCGGAGGAATTCCCGCCCTGGCGCTGTCTCGGCGGGATCGTCTTCCGGATGGCGCTTGAAGTACACGATGGCGTGCGCGTCGTCCGAGGACGGGCCTTTCCGGACCTGAGGCCGTGAGGCCCGCCGGCTCTTACGAGAAGGCACGCGGCCACCCTACGGATCCCGTGACACAGACGGCCTGTCGGGCGATGTGTGATGCTGCGTGGGGATGATCCTTCGCGCCACCACCGACGGCGCTTCGGATCACGGCATCGTCGAGATCCGCACGCGGCGAGGGAACGACAAGAATTGATGTCCATGTGGGACGGTCCGCAATGGCTTGACCTGCGGGGGAGGAGTGGAGCGGGTGACGGGAATCGAACCCGCATGACCAGCTTGGAAGGCTGGGGCTCTGCCATTGAGCTACACCCGCGGTGGCGCCTGCCGAAACAGCCTAGCGCGCCGCGATACGCTGTCGTGGCATCCCCTGGACTGGAGGTTCGGCCGGAGGCCGGGCTGGCATAGGACATGTGGGGAGCGGGCTGTAGCGCAGTTTGGTAGCGCATCCGCTTTGGGAGCGGAGGGTCGCAGGTTCAAATCCTGTCAGCCCGACCACCGAGGCGTGCCCCCGCGCGCCCGGGACCTGGCGAGTTCCATAGACTCGCGAGCGACCCCGCGGCGCGGTCTGCCGTGGGCGTGTCAGTCACACCAGCCCTAGGAGATCACGTTGAAGAGCACCGTCGAGCACCTGAGCCCCACGCGGGTCCGGATCAACGTCGAGGTGTCGTTCGACGAGCTCCGGCCGAACTTCGACCGCGCCTACCGCAAGATCGCGAACCAGGTGCGCATCCCGGGCTTTCGGCCCGGCAAGGCGCCCGCTCGCGTCATCGAGCAGCGCATCGGGCGCGCGCCCATCCTCGACGAGGTCGTCAACGAGGCGATCCCGGCCAAGTACTCCGAAGCCGTCACCGAGGGGGAGGTCCGGGTCCTCGGCCGCCCCGAGATCGAGGTCACCAAGCTGGAGGACCGGGAGACCTTGGAGTTCACCGCCGAAGTCGATGTCCGCCCCGACATCGCGGTCCCCGCGTTCGGCGAGCTCGCCGTCACGGTGGACGACGTCGAGCTCACCGACGACGAAGTCGACGAGCAGCTCGACGAGCTGCGGGCCCGCTTCGGCACGCTGACCGGGGTCGACCGGCCCGCCGAGAACGGGGACTTCGTCTCCATCGACCTGAGTGCCACGGTCGACGGCGAGGAGGTCGAGGAGGCCAACACCTCCGGCCTGTCCTACGAGGTCGGCTCCGGCGAGATGATCGAGGGCATCGACGAGGCGATCATCGGCGCCTCGGCCGGCGAGTCGAAGACCTTCACCACCAAGCTGGTCGCCGGCGAGCACGCGGGCCGCGACGCGGAGGTCACCGTCACGGTGAACACCGTCAAGGTCCGCGAGCTGCCCGAGCCGGACGACGAGTTCGCCGGGCTGGCCAGCGAGTTCGACACGATCGACGAGCTGCGCGGCGACCTGCGCGAGCGCCTCTCCCGCGTGAAGCGGATGCAGCAGGGCGTCCAGGCCCGCGACAAGGTCCTCGAAGCCCTCCTCGAGGTCACCGACGTCCCGCTGCCCGACAGCGTCGTCGACTCCGAGGTCGAGGTCCGCGAGCACGACGCGGTGCACTCCTTCGACCACGACGACGCCCGCCTCGAGGAGTTCCTCACCTCCCAGGGCAAGACCCGCGAGGAGTTCGACGCCGAGGTCCGCGAGGACGCCGAGAAGGCCGTCAAGACCCAGCTGGTCCTCGACTCGATCGCCGACGCGGAGAACGTCAACGTCGACGACAACGAGCTCACCGAGCGGATCATCTACCAGGCCCAGCGCTTCGGCATCAGCCCGGACGAGTACGTCCAGCGCGCCCAGCAGTCCGGCCAGCTCGGCGCGATCTTCGCCGACGTCCGGCGCGGCAAGGCACTCGCCTCGGTCGTGCGCCTGGCCACGGTCACCGACGCGTCGGGCAACACGGTGGACCTCGAGGAGCTGTTCGCCCCGCGGTCGGAGCAGGCCGCGGAGGAGCCCGCTTCCGCGAATGCGGACCAGTGACGCTCTGAGCGAACTCGAGCCGTCCAGGGCATGTCGTCATGCCCACCTTCGTTAATGTCGAACGTGAGACAGACCAAGGTCATAACCAGCGAAAGCAGGCAGACGTGACGCAACCACTGCGGACGACGCCCATGATGCGGTCGACGACCGCAGGGCTCACCCTGAACGACTCGGTGTACGAGCGGCTGCTCCGGGAGCGCATCGTGTTCCTCGGGTCGGAGGTGGACGACGACATCGCGAACCGGATCACCGCCCAGCTGCTGCTGCTGGCCGCGGAGGACCAGGAGAAGGAGATCACCTTCTACATCAACTCGCCGGGCGGCTCGGTCACCGCGGGCCTGGCGATCTACGACACGATGCAGCTCATCGAGCCGGACGTGGCGACCTGGGCGATGGGCATGGCCGCCTCGATGGGCCAGTTCCTGCTCTCGTCCGGCACCCCCGGCAAGCGCTACGCCCTGCCGCACGCGCGAATCATGATGCACCAGCCCTCCGGCGGTGTCGGCGGCACCGCGTCCGACATCGCCATCCGCGCCGAGATCCTCGGCAAGTGGAAGCGGGAGATGGCCGAGATCACCGCCGAGCAGACCGGGCAGAGCGTCGAGCGGATCACCACCGACGCCGACCGCGACCGCTGGTTCACCGCGGACGAGGCCCGCGAGTACGGCTTCGTCGACCACGTGGTCACCCGGGTGCAGTCCAACAACGGCAGCCGTGGCTGAGCGCCAGACCTAGGAGACTTGAGAAGTGAGCGACCTTTACGCGCCCCAGTCCCGGTACGTGCTGCCCTCCTTCGTGGAGCGGACCAGCTACGGGGTCAAGGAGTCCAACCCCTACAACAAGCTGTTCGAAGAGCGGATCATCTTCGTCGGTGTGCAGATCGACGACGCGTCGGCGAACGACGTGATGGCGCAGCTGCTCTACCTGGAGTCGGTCGACCCGGACCGCGACATCATCATGTACATCAACTCCCCGGGCGGCTCCTTCACCTCGCTGATGGCGATCTACGACACCATGCAGTTCGCCCGTCCCGACGTGCAGACCTACTGCCTGGGCCAGGCGGCCTCGGCGGCGGCCGTGCTGCTCGCGGCCGGCACCCCGGGCAAGCGCTACGCCCTGCCCAACGCCCGAGTGCTGATCCACCAGCCCGCGATGGAGGGCGTCTACGGCCAGGTGTCGGATCTGGAGATCCAGGCCAACGAGATCCAGCGGGTCCGCCGGCTGATGGAGTCGACCCTGGCGCGGCACACGACCAAGTCGGCCGACGACATTCGAGCCGACATCGAGCGCGACAAGATTCTCACTGCCGACGAGGCGAAGGACTACGGCATCGTCGACGAGGTGTTGTCGTACCGGAAGCTCTCCGCGACCAGGCCGTGAGGCGTCGTCCGAACCCTGATCGGAGGGCGGTCACGGCCCCGTGCGGGCGGGGCACCTGATCGGCCGAATCCGACAACTCGATGGGTAGGTTCTCCCATTGAGTGGGGGTTGGCAGGTACCGTCGAGGGCAACAGGCACACGACCGGGCCTGGAGAGCAGTGCGCGACACTGCACTGGAGGTTCGTTCCGGCCACACAGCCAGGCGTGCTCCACGGAGCATGCCGGAGGGGACAGAGGTCAGCGGTCATGGCGCGTATCGGTGACGGCGGAGACCTGCTGAAGTGCTCTTTCTGTGGGAAGAGCCAGAAGCAGGTGAAGAAACTCATCGCCGGCCCCGGCGTGTACATCTGCGACGAGTGCATCGACCTCTGCAACGAGATCATCGAGGAGGAGCTGGCCGAGGCGGGCGACGTCAAGCTCGACGAGCTGCCCAAGCCGGCCGAGATCGACGACTTCCTCGACCAGTACGTGATCGGCCAGGACGACGCCAAACGCTCGCTCGCGGTCGCGGTCTACAACCACTACAAGCGCATCCAGGCGGGCGACCGGGCCCGGCCGGAGACGCGCGAGGGCCGCGACTCCCGCGAGGAGCCCGTCGAGCTGGCCAAGTCCAACATCCTGCTGCTCGGCCCCACCGGCTGCGGCAAGACCTACCTGGCCCAGACGCTCGCGAAGCTGCTCAACGTGCCGTTCGCGATCGCCGACGCCACCGCGCTGACCGAGGCCGGCTACGTCGGTGAGGACGTCGAGAACATCCTGCTCAAGCTCATCCAAGCGGCCGACTACGACGTCAAGCGGGCCGAGACCGGGATCATCTACATCGACGAGGTCGACAAGATCGCCCGCAAGAGCGAGAACCCGTCGATCACCCGGGACGTGTCCGGCGAGGGCGTGCAGCAGGCGCTGCTGAAGATCCTGGAGGGCACCACCGCGAGCGTGCCGCCGCAGGGCGGCCGCAAGCACCCCCACCAGGAGTTCATCCAGATCGACACGACGAACGTGCTGTTCATCGTGGCCGGCGCGTTCGCGGGGCTGGAGAAGATCATCCAGGACCGGATCGGCAAGCGGGGCCTGGGCTTCGGCGCCGAGATCCGCTCCAAGGCCGAGATCGACACGACCGACTTCTTCGCCGACACCATGCCCGAGGATCTGATCAAGTTCGGTCTGATCCCCGAGTTCATCGGCCGGCTCCCGGTCGTGGCCAGCGTGACGAACCTCGACAAGCCGTCGCTCGTGCAGATCCTCACCGCGCCGCGGAACGCCCTGGTCAAGCAGTACCAGAAGCTCTTCGAGATGGACGGCGTCGAGCTGGAGTTCACCGACACCGCGCTGGAGGCGGTGGCCGACCAGGCCATCCTGCGCGGCACCGGCGCCCGTGGCCTGCGCGCGATCATGGAGGAGGTTCTGCAGCCGGTGATGTACGACATCCCGAGCCGCACCGACGTCGCCAAGGTCGTCGTCACCGAGCAGACCGTCCGCGAGAACGTCAACCCGACGATCGTGGCGCGCCAGCCGTCCCGCCGCGAGCGCCGCGAGAAGTCGGCCTAACCCAGGAACGTCTCCGCGGCCTGCCGGAACTCGGCGGGCCGCTCCACCCATGGGAAGTGGCCGCAGCGGTCGAGCATCACCACGTCGCCCGCGGGGAACAGCCTCGCCAGCGTCATCACCGGGGCGATCCCGGTCGTGCAGTCCTGCGCCCCACCGATCACCAGCACGGGTGCCCGCACCGCCGAGAGCCGCTCGGCGAGGTCCGCGGGCGGGTCGACGCTGAAGTACGCCCGCGCCGCCGGCAGGTAGTAGTGCATGGTCCGCGCGTGGTCCTGCTCGACGGCCGTCCACGCCGCATAGCCGAACGGCGCGCACGCCCGCTGCCACTCGTTGAACTTCGCCGCACTCGTCTCCTCGTCCGACAGGTCCGGCCCGGCCTCGCGCGCCGCTAGTGCCGCGCTGAACTCCGGCTCGACCCGCCGGGCCTCGATGAGCGCGTCCGCGTCCGACGGGACGTCCACGAGGTAGCCCGGCGGCTCCAGCGGCGGCGTGATCAACAGAAGCCGCTCGATCCGCTCCGGGTACTGGGCCGCGTACGAGATCGCCAGCCGAGTGCCAGCCGAGTGCCCGGTGAGCACGAGCCGTTCGAGGCCCAGGTGCTCGCGCAGGGCGTCGATGTCCGCGGCCTGCCGCCAGTACGCCCCCTTCTCCGGCTCGTCCGGCGCCGGTGACAGGCCGACGCCACGCAGGTGCGGCACGATCAGCCGGCGGGGGAGCCCGGCCAGGTCGCCGAGATAGCTCGGGTGGCACGCGGCGCCACCGGCGATCGCGACGAGCGGCGGGCCGTCGCCGTGCACGTCGTAGTGGAGCGACACCTGGTCCGGGGCCGGGAAAGTAGGCACGCCGCACCCTAGCGGTCGTCGGTGCAAGGATGAACCATGCTGCCGTACGTCCTGCTCCTGCACGGGCACACCGGATCCGGCCCGGGGCACTGGCAGAGCTGGCTCGCCGGCGAGCTCGCCAACCTCGGCGGCACCGTCGACGTCCCGCAGCTCACCGACCCCGGCCGGCCCGATCTCGAGGTCTGGCTCGCGGAGCTGCGCCACCACCTCGAGGTCGCCGTGGGCGAGCACGACGAGCGCGTGGTGCTCGCCCATTCCGCGGGAGCCGCGCTCTGGCTGCACCACGCCGCCCGGCTCACCCGCGATCACGCCGAGCGGGCGCTGCGGTTCGACCGCGTGCTGCTCGTCGCCCCGCTCGGTCCGCGCTGGGAGCACCCCGACGTGCACGGCTTCACCCCCGCCCCGCTGGACGCCGCCGGCGTGCGCCGGGCCGCCGGCTGGACCCAGCTCGTGGTCGGCGACGACGACGAGGCCTGCGGGACCGACGACGCCGTGGAGATGGCCGCGCGGCTGAAGGTCGACCTCGACGTCATCCCCGGTGGTGCGCATCTCGACACCGTCGCCGGCTACGGGCCCTGGCCGGCGGTGCTCGGGTGGGTGCGCGACAAGCACACCCGAATGATCACGAACCGATGATCCGCTCGGGCCGCGTGCAGACGTTCATGCTGCTCCCGCGCAGAACGCCGACCAGCGTGACGCCCTGCTCCTCGGCCAGCTCCACCGCGAGCGACGACGGCGCCGAGACCGCGGCGAGCACGGGGATGCCGACCAGCACGGCCTTCTGCACGAGCTCGAACGACGCCCGGCCGGACACCATCAGCACCGTGCCGCCCAGCGGGACCCGGCCGTCCAGCAGCGCCCAGCCGGCGGCCTTGTCGACCGCGTTGTGCCGGCCGACGTCCTCCCGCACGACCAGCGGCTCGCCGTCCACGGCGAAGATGCCGGCCGCGTGCGGGCCGCCCGTGGACTCGAACACCCGCTGCCGCTCGCGCAGCAGGTCGGGAAGGGTCACGAGCGTCTTCGGCAGAACCTTGCAGTCGTCGCCGGCCGGGGAGAACCGGGTCCGCAGCCGGACCG
Source organism: Actinophytocola sp. (assembly GCF_050699935.1). Taxonomy (NCBI): domain Bacteria; kingdom Bacillati; phylum Actinomycetota; class Actinomycetes; order Pseudonocardiales; family Pseudonocardiaceae; genus Actinophytocola; species Actinophytocola sp. The sequence goes on along the minus strand of NZ_JBOHGB010000009.1, from coordinate 59,767 downwards.
CGTCCAGCGCCGCCTTGCCGCACACCCCGCACGAGGTCGTCAGTAGAAGTCGCGCTCCACGTCGTCCGGTGGCGCGACGCCTTCGCCGAGCGTCGTTGTAGGTGCGGCCCGCCTCGTCCACGCCATCGCGGTAGACGCGCGGTCGACACGTCCCCGGCGGCGCCGAGCACGCCCTCGGTGAGCAGGAAGCCGTGTGCCAGCTCGATGTCGTGGCCTGGCGTGCGCATCGTGACCGCGAGCGGCTTCCCACCGACCCGGAGCTCCAGCGGCTCCTCGGCCACGAGCGCGTCCTACCGGCGACGGGCGCCGTCACAAGGACTCTTTAGAAAGAACTCTTGCTAAAGGAGTGCTTAGCAAGGTAGCTTGTCATGCATGGCCGAAGCACTGCCGAGGATCACCGACCCGAAGGCGCTCCGTGCGCTCGCCCACCCGCTGCGCTGGCAGCTGCTCGAGATCGTGGGCCGGGAGGGCACCGCGACCGCGACGCAGTGCGCACAGGAGACGGGCGAGAGCGTGGCGAACTGCTCCTACCACCTGAACACGCTCGCGAAGTACGGCTACGTGGAGAAGGCCGAGGGCGGTCAGGGGCGGGAGAAGCCGTGGCGGGTCGTGCGGGAGGACTTCCAGCTGCGCGTCGACGAGCTGGAGGGCGACACCGCGAACGCCGCCTGGGCCGCGTCCGGCGCGTTCCTCGACTACGTGCTCAACCAGATCAAGGAGCGGCACCTCACCGCGCACCTGCTGCCGCAGGAGTGGCAGGTGGTGGGCGTCGACAACTCGAAGGTGTTCATGACACCCGAGGAGGTCGAGGAGCTGCGCTCGGCCGTGCGTGACCTGACGGCCAAGTTCCGGGAGCGCCGGGCCGACCCGGCCCTGCGGCCCGACGGCGCGCGCTCCGTGGGCGTCTTCGTGGCCACGACGGTCGCCGACGCCACGGACTGACCGAACCCCGACCGGACGAGGCCACCACCCCCGGTGGCCCGATTCATCCTGCCCTGAAAAGGAGATCGTCATGGACCCGTTCAGCGCCGACATCGTCGCGACCAGCCGCCGCCGGGTGCTGGCGGACGAGGCCGAGGTGTCGCGGACCGCCCGCGCCACCCGCGACAGCGCCGAGGAACCACTGCCGGCACCCCGTCCGAAGGTAGGCACCGCGCGCGCCCGCCGACTTGTAGCGTGGCAAGGGTGACGCAACGCTACGACGTGGTGGTCGTCGGTGGCGGCCACAACGGTCTCGTCGCCGCCGCCTACCTGGCCCGCGCGGGCCGCTCGGTCCTGGTGCTCGAACGGCTCGGCCACGTGGGTGGGGCGGCCGTCAGCGCCACCCCGTTCCCCGGTATGGGTGCGCGGCTGTCCCGGTACTCCTACCTCGTCAGCCTGCTGCCCAGCGCGATCGTCACCGAGCTGGGCCTGCGGGTCTCGCTGCGGTCGCGGGCGGTGTCGTCGTACACGCCCGTCGAGGGATCGGCCGGGCTGCTCGTCGAGCGCGAGCCGGGCGCGCAGACCGCCGCGTCGTTCCGGGCGCTCACCGGGTCGGACGCCGAGTTCGAGAGCTGGTCGCGCTGGTACTCGGGGTTGGCCGCGATGGCGAAGGCGGTGGCGCCGACCATGCTCGAGCCGCTGCCCTCTCGCGACACGCTGCGCTCGCTCGTGGTCGAGGCGGCCGGGGAACCGTTGTGGCGTCAGGTTTTCGAGCGCCCGATCGGCGAGGCGATCGAGGAGACGTTCGCGCACGACGTGGTGCGCGGCGTGGTCGCGACGGACGCGCTGATCGGCACGCACACGTCGTCGCGGTCCGAGACGCTGCTCGCCAACCGGTGCTTCCTCTACCACCTGGTCGGCGACGGCACCGGCGAGTGGCGGGTGCCGGTCGGCGGGATGGGCGCGGTGACCGGCGAGCTGGCGCGCGTCGCGACCGAGGCCGGCGCGACGATCCTGACCGGCGCGTCGGTGACGGCCGTGGACGCGGACGGCGCCGACGCCGAGGTCCGGTACGTCCGCGGTGGCGAGGAGGTCACGGTGGCGGCCGGGCACGTGCTGTCCGGTGTCGCGCCCGCGGTGCTGGACCGCTTGCGGGGCAAGGCATCCGAGCCGCCGGACGGCGCCCAGTTGAAGATCAACGTGCTGTTGCGCCGGTTGCCGCGGCTGCGCAGCGGCGTCGACCCACGTGCGGCCTTCGCGGGCACGTTCCACGTCGATGAGTCCTATGTAGAGCTCGAGGACGCCTACCGCGTGAGCGCCGCCGGTTCGATCCCGGATCCCTTGCCGGGTGAGATGTACTGCCACACCCTGACCGATGAGTCCATTGTGGACAAGGGCCTGCACACGCTCACGCTGTTCGGCCTGCACCTGCCCGGCGCGCTGTTCGCCGCCGACAACGCGGGCCTGCGGGATGCGTTGGTGGCTCGGTACATCGCCGCCCTGAACCGCCACCTGGCCGACCCGCTGGAGGAGTGCGTGGCGACGGACGCGGACGGCCGACCGTGCATCGAGGCGCGCACTCCGCTGGACCTGGAGGAGGAGCTGGCCATGCCCGGCGGCCACATCTTCCACGGCGACCTGGCGTGGCCATACCGCGCCGACGCGGGCCCCTGGGGTGTGGCGACGGAGGTGCCGAACATCCTCGTGTGCGGCAGCGGCGCCCAACGCGGCGGCGGCGTGAGCGGCATCGCCGGCCACAACGCCGCGATGGCCCTCCTCACCTGACCGACCACTCCCTGACCGACACAAGCGCCACTCGCGGCCCCAAGCTGTCCACAGCCCGGCCAACCCCCTTTGACCAGCCCACATCTCCGATAGACTGGCTGCGAGGGGTGCCCCCGGAGAGGGTGGGGGCCGCGGATCACGGGCTGGCTCACTAGGCCGGCTCGTCGGCAAGGCGCGGCGTGTCGGCGGGGCTCGGGGTCGGGTGGCGGCGGGACCCTTGTCGCGGCGGGACTTCGGGCGCGTGGCGAGAAGTCAGGCGGCGAGCTGGTCCTTCACCTGGGCGAGGGTCGGATTGGTCAGGGCGGTCCCGTCCGGGAAGTGGACGGTCGGCACGGTCTGGTTGCCGCCGTTCACGCTCATCACGAACTCCGCCGCGCCCGGCGTCCGCTCGATGTCCACCTCGGCGTATTCGATGCCTTCGCGGTCCAGCTGCGACTTCAGCCTGCGGCAGTAGCCGCACCACGTGGTCGAGTACATCGTCAGCCTGTTCGGAGTCTTGGTCATCGCACGCTCCCGAGGGTGGCAGGGTCCACCGTTCATAACGCGCGCAGGCGCCCGGACATGCCCGGGCCTATGTGAGCACGGTCACTGTGGACAGCCGCTCGTGGACGGGAGCGGGCTCGCCGGGTCGAAGTACCTCGCGGGCTTGCGGTTCGGGCTCGAGGTCACCGTGCGCTCCGTGACGGCCGGCGCCAGGTAGCCCTTGCGGTAGGCGTCGCAGCCGATCGAGTACGCGTACCCCGTCGCGTCGCCGTACCACAGGCCACGGCTGCCCGGCGTCCACCGATCGCCGGAGCGCAGCACGTAGTCGACGTCCGCGCGCACCACGACCAGCACGTTCATCGCGTCCACCAGGCGTGTCGGCCCCTCCGGCTCGAAGGCGTACACGAACACGTAGTTGGTCCGTACCACGAGCTCTCCGGCCTCCCCGGCCAGCACGGACATCTCGCCGTCGACCTTCGGCTCCACCGCCAGCAGCACGTTCCCCTTCGCGATCATGCTGACGAGCGACTGGATCTCCGGCTCCCGCCCGCCGGTGAACAGCGGCGCGAGCTGCCGGCGCGCGTCCGGCGCGAGCTTGGCGAGGAACCCCTCCGGGTCGTGGTCGATGAGCATCCGGCGGTCGAGCCGGCTCGCCACGAGCACGTCGCGCACCAGCTCCGTCGCGGTGGCGACCTCGTCGGCGGTGAACCCGTTGACCGCTTCGGCGGCCGGCGTGGCGATCCCATCGGCGCCGTTCGCCCAGTCGGCGGCCGGGGTCGACTCGAACGGGTGCGCGACGTCGAGCATCGGCCCCGGGCTCGCCGCGGCCGGGGGGTCGGCGTCCGGCTTCGCCGCCGGCTCGTCGCCGAGGAGGCGGTCCATGGTGCCGGTCTGGACCAGCAGCAGGAGCCCCGTACCCAGCGCGACGACGACCATCCCCACCGCCAGCAAGCGGGCGTGCCGGCGCCGCCGCGCGCTGCGCAGCAGCTGCCGCACGTCGGCGTTGGCCGTCGCACGTCGCGCGGCGCCGGTCCACGCGGCATCGTCGGCAGCCGGATCAGCTGCTGGCGGGCGAGGGTTCACCTGCTCCCCAAGTGTGCCGTTGTTGAGTCGTCAACCAGGAAAAACAAGGTCTCTCAGACAATCAGCACATCGATTCGACCGTTCGCGGCGTTAACAACCACCGTCGGGGGGAACTCGAGTGCACGCCGGTCAGCGCGGTTCGTAGACTCTGCGAGCGTGACTGAAACCTCATCGCGACGGACCACCGACCTACCTCCGGCCTGGGAGCCGGCGGCGGTAGAGGCGGACCTGTACCAGCGATGGGTGGACGCCGGCTACTTCGGCGCGGACCCGCACGGCGAGAGGCCCGCGTTCTGCATCGTCATCCCGCCGCCGAACGTCACCGGCAGCCTCCACATGGGACATGCGCTCGAGCACAGCCTCATGGACGCGCTGACCCGCCGCCGCCGCATGCAGGGCTACGAGACGCTGTGGCTCCCCGGCATGGACCACGCCGGCATCGCCACCCAGAACGTCGTCGAGCGCGAGCTCGCCGGCGAGGGCAAGTCCCGCCACGACCTGGGCCGGGAGGCGTTCGTCGACCGGGTCTGGGAGTGGAAGGCCCAGTCCGGCGGACAGATCCTCAACCAGATGCGCCGGATGGGCGACGGCGTCGACTGGAGCCGCGAGCGGTTCACCATGGACGACGTCCTGTCCCGGGCCGTGCTGACGATCTTCAAGCGGCTGTTCGAGGACGGACTGATCTACCGGGCCGAGCGGATCATCAACTGGTGTCCGCGCTGCCACACGGCGTTGTCGGACATCGAGGTCGAGCACTCCGACGACGAGGGCGAGCTCATCTCCATCCGCTACGGGGACGGCGACCGCTCGATCGTCGTGGCCACCACGCGCGCCGAGACCATGCTCGGCGACACCGCGGTCGCGGTGCACCCCGACGACGGGCGCTACCGGCACCTGATCGGCACCGAGGTCGAGCTGCCACTGACCGGCCGGATGATCCCGGTCGTCGCGGACGAGCACGTCGACCCGGAGTTCGGCACCGGTGCGGTGAAGGTCACCCCGGCACACGACCCGAACGACTTCGAGATCGGCCAGCGCCACCAGCTGCCCGCGCTCACGATCATGGACGAGCGCGCGGTGATCACCGTGCACGGCCCGTTCGAAGGCCTGGACCGGTTCGAGGCGCGGCCCGCCGTCGTCGCGGCGTTGCGCTCGCAGGGCCGCATCGTCGCGGAGAAGCGGCCCTACGTCCACGCGGTCGGGCACTGCACCCGCTGCGGCACGGTGGTCGAGCCGCGGCTGTCGCTGCAGTGGTTCGTCAAGGTCGAGCCGCTCGCGAAGGCCGCCGGGGACGCGGTGCGGGACGGCCGGACCACGATCCACCCGCCGGAGCTCGCCAAGCGCTACTTCGACTGGGTCGACAACATGCACGACTGGTGCATCTCGCGCCAGCTGTGGTGGGGCCACCGCATCCCGGTCTGGTACGGCCCCGACGACAAGGTCGTCTGCGTCGGGCCGGACGAACAGCCGCCCGAGGGCGAGGGCTGGCAACAGGACCCCGACGTGCTGGACACGTGGTTCTCCTCGGCACTGTTCCCGTTCTCGACGCTGGGCTGGCCGGACCACACCGCGGACCTCGAGCGGTTCTACCCGAACCACCTGCTGGTCACCGGGTACGACATCCTGTTCTTCTGGGTCGCCCGGATGATGATGTTCGGCCTGTACGCGATGGACGGCGTGCAACCGTTCGACCACGTGTTCCTGCACGGTCTGGTGCGCGACGCCACGGGTAAGAAGATGTCCAAGTCGCGGGGCAACGTCATCGACCCGCTCGACTGGCTCGACCGCTTCGGCGCGGACGCCACGCGGTTCACCCTCGCCCGCGGCGCCAACCCGGGGGCGGACATGGCGATCTCCGAGGAGTGGGCGGGCGGCTCACGCAACTTCGGCAACAAGCTGTGGAACGCCACCAGGTTCGCGCTCATGCAGGGCGCGACCGTGGCCGGCGAGTTGCCGGCGCGCGCGGCGCTCACCGACGCCGACCGCTGGATCCTCGACCGCACGGACGCCGTCGTGTCCGAAGTGGACGATCTGTTCGAGGGCTACCAGTTCGCCAAGCTGTGCGACGCGCTCTACCACTTCACCTGGGACGAGCTGTGCGACTGGTACCTCGAGGTGGCCAAGGTCCAGATGGCCGACGGCGGCGAGCGGGCCGAGGCGACGCGCGCCGTGCTGGGCCACGTGTTCGACATCGTGCTGCGCCTGCTGCACCCGCTGATCCCGTTCGTCACCGAGCGGCTCTGGACCACGCTGACCGGCCGCGAGTCCCTCGTCGTGGCGACCTGGCCGACGGCCGACCGGCACCCGGCGGACCACGACGCGGCGCGCCGGATCGCCGGGGTCCAGAAGCTCGTCACCGAGATCCGCCGGTTCCGGTCCGACCAGGGGCTCAAGCCCGGCCAGCGGGTGCCGGCCCGACTGTCCGGTGTGGACGCCGCGGGCCTTTCCGCGTTGGCGCCGGCGGTGGCCGCGCTCGCCCGGCTGGAGGAGCCCGGCGAGGGTTTCACGACGAGCACGTCGCTCGAGGTGGCGCTGGCCGACGGTACCGTGCACGTGGAGCTGGACCTGTCCGGCACCGTCGACGTCACCGCCGAACGCAAGCGGCTCACGAAGGATCTGGCGGCGGCGGAGAAGGAGCTCGCCGGCACCGACGCGAAGCTCAACAACCCCAACTTCACGGGCAAGGCGCCGGCCGAGGTGGTCGCGAAGATCAAGGCACGACGCGAGCTCGCCGCCGCCGAGATCGATCGGATCACCGCGCGCCTCGACCTGCTGCCCGGGGCCTGAGTGTCTACAGTGGATGATTCCGGCTGGGACGATCTCCGGCAGGTCGAGGCGGAGCTCAACACCCGCTGGCCCGAGTCGAAGATCGAGCCGTCGCTGACCCGGATCGCGGCGCTCGTCGACCTGCTCGGCGACCCGCACCGGACCTACCCCGTGCTGCACGTCGCCGGTACCAACGGCAAGACGTCGGTGGCCCGGATGATCGACGCGCTGCTCACCCGGATCGGCCTGCGGGTCGGCCGGTTCACCAGCCCGCACCTGCAGCTGGTGACCGAGCGGATCGCGGTCGACTCCGCGCCGATCGCGCCGGAACGCTACGTCGAGGTCTACCGGGACGTCGAGCCGTACGTGGAGATGATCGACCGCGGCGCCGAGGTGCGACTGTCGAAGTTCGAGGTGCTCACCGGCATGGCGTTCGCGGCGTTCGCCGACGCGCCGGTCGACGCGGCGGTGCTCGAGGTCGGCCTCGGCGGGACCTGGGACGCGACCAACGTGGCGGACGCCCGGGTCGCGGTCGTCGGCCCGGTGGGGGTGGACCACGTCGAGTACCTCGGCACGGATGTCGTCGGCATCGCGCGGGAGAAGGCCGGGGTCATCAAGGCGGGCTCGATCGCGCTGCTCGCCGAGCAGGCCCCGGAGGTCGCGACTGTCCTGTTGGAACGGTGCGCCGAGGTGGACGCCACCGTGGCGCGGGCGGGCATGGAGTTCGGCGTGCTGCGCCGCGACGTGGCGGTCGGCGGGCAGCTGCTGAAGCTGCAGGGGCTCGGCGGTGCGTACGACGAGATCTTCCTGCCGCTGCACGGCCCGCACCAGGCGGCCAACGCGGCGCTCGCCCTCGCGGCCGTGGAGGCGTTCTTCGGTGCCGGCGCGCAGCGTTCGCTGGACGCCGAGGCGGTCCGCGAGGGCTTCGCGTCGGTGACCGCGCCCGGCCGGCTGGAGCGGGTGCGCTCGGCGCCGAGCGTGTTCGTCGACGCCGCGCACAACCCGCACGGCGCCCGCGCGCTCGCCGACGCGCTCGAGTCCGACTTCGCGTTCCGCAAGCTCGTCGGCGTCGTGGGTGTCATGCGGGACAAGGACGCTGCGGGCATCCTGTCCGCGCTCGAGCCGGTGCTGGCGGAGGTCGTGATCACGACGAACTCCTCGGAGCGCGCGATGGACCCGACCGGGCTGGCGGACGTCGCTACCGAGGTGTTCGGCGTGGACCGGGTGAGCGTGTACCCGCGGCTGGACGATGCCGTCGAGGCGGCGATCGGGCTGGCCGAGGAGGACGCGGAGGAGCCGCTGTCCGGCGTCGGTGTCGTGATCACGGGCTCGGTGGTCACCGCCGGCGAGGCGCGGGCGCTGTTCGGCAAGGAGCCCGCGTGAGCCCAGGGAGGTCAGCGGCGGAGTGGAGCGGGCGATGAGCGCGGCGAGGGAGAAGGCCGATCCGCTGAAGTCCTTCGCCGGAGTCATGGCGATGACGCTGCTGCTCGAGATGATCGCGGTGCTGCTGTCGATCCCGGTGGTGGCGAACCTGGGCAGCGGCATGGACACGTGGCAGGGTGTGCTGGTCGGCGCGCTGGCGCTGCTCCTGCTGCTGACGTGCGCCGTAGTGCGCAAGCCGTGGGGAATATGGGTCGCGGTGGGCCTGCAGGTGGTGATGATCGTCTGCTGGGTGGCGCTGCCCGCACTGGGTGTCCTCGGGCTGATATTTGGTCTCGTGTGGACGATCCTGCTTTGGATGCGTTGGGACGTGGCCAAACGCATGGCCGAAGGTCGCCTCCCCAGCCAGCGGCCCACGGAGTCGGACGAGTCCGCGAAATCCGCTGAGTCCACAGAAGACTGATCGACGGCTCCCGCCGTCCACAGGCAAGATCGCCACCGGCCCGAAAATGTCCGCCCCCGCCGGTACAGTGGAAACAGGGGGACCCCCTGAGGTTGTCCACAATGCCAGCGGGTGTCCACAGATCCATGTCAGCTCCCGGAATCGTCAGTGCTCGCCGGTAGGCTGGAAAGCAGGGGACCCCCTTGCGGTTGTCCACAATGTCGACGGGTGTCCACAGATTTGTGTGAGCGCGTCGGGATTGTCGGTGCCTGCCGGTAAGTTGGATGTTGGGGGCCCGGCCTTCGCCAACCGGTGGCCATACACGGGCTGACGTGACGCGCCCGCCACCGGGCAATGGGCGCCCGCTCTGCGTCGGCGTCGACCCGCAACACCCGCGATCGGCCACGAGGCGCCGGCGACGGGTGCCGGCGGCTCAGTGGAGTGCGGCGCGGACCGCCTCGAGGGCCTCGCCGGGGTCGATGCCCAACGCGTGTGCGGTGGCCGCGTACTCGGCGGCCGCCTGCCTCAGCGCCACCCGGCTGCGCGAGCCGAGTGCGCTGACGAACGTCCCGGCCCGGCCGCGGGTCTCGACCAGCCCGGCCTCCTCGAGCTCCCGGTACGCCCGGGCGACGGTGTTCGCGGCCAGGCCCAGGTCCGTGGCGAGCCCGCGGACCGTCGGCAGCCGGGTGCCGACGGCCAGCGTGCGGTCGCTGATCTGGCGGGCCAGTTGGGAACGCACCTGCTCGAACGGAGGTTGCGGCGAGTCGGTGTCGATCGTGATCAGGGCGGCTGGCACGGCCATCACGGTAACGGTTCTGGGCCGGACGCTAGGCTGCGGCCGTACCACGGTTTCAATGAAGGAGTGTCGTGAGCGAGCGTACGTTGGTCCTGGTCAAGCCGGACGGTGTCAGCCGTGGGCTGGTCGGCGAGGTCATCTCCCGAATCGAGCGCAAGGGCCTGACGCTGGCCGCCCTGGAACTGCGCAACGTCGAGCGCGCGGTGGCCGAGCAGCACTACGCCGAGCACGCCGGCAAGCCGTTCTACGAGTCGCTGCTCGAGTTCATCACCGGTGGCCCACTGGTCGCGATGGTCGTCGAGGGCGAGAACGCGATCGCGGCGTTCCGGCAGCTGGCCGGCGCCACCAACCCGGTCCAGGCGAACACCGGCAGCATCCGCGGCGACTACGCGGTCGAGGTGCAGTACAACATCGTGCACGGCTCGGACTCGGCGGAGTCGGCCAAGCGCGAGATCGACCTGTGGTTCCCCGGCCTCTGACGTGACCAAGGCGGCGGGCCGGAGACGATCGGCCCGCCCGCCGTGGTAGCCGTCCAAGGAGCGACATATCCGGGCGACGTCGTGCCTTGGCACGGTTTCGTGCCAGAAGTGTCCGCCCTTTGACCACTGTCCCACCGGCCGAAGTCGTGATGAAATCTACTGGTCTGTGGTCCGGTCGACCGCGACATCGGAGGGGAGGGGATGGCCAGTGCCGGAGCTGCCGCTGCACCGGACAATCGTCGTCGTCGATATCGCGGGGTTCACCAATCCCGCGCGCACGTCGACGCACCAGGACGAGATGCACGACAGCCTGTACCGGATGCTGGCGCAGGCATTCGTCGAGGCCGGCGTCAACCTCAGGGCGGACGATTGTGTCGTCGCGGACCGGGGTGACGGTGTTCTGGTCCTGCTACCACCGGATATTCCCAAACGGCTGCTTGCCGATCGACTGCCGGACAGGCTGGAGGCGGGGCTCAAGAGGCACAACGCGATTCACTCCGAGGCCGCGGTCGTGCAACTCCGCGTGGGGCTGCACGACGGCGAGGTCCGGTTCAACGAGCACGGCGCGGTGAGCCCCGCGGTCAATTTCACGTTCCGCATCGTGGAGGCCGAGGAGGCCAAGAACGCGTTGCGCAGGTCGAACGCGACGCTGGCGATAATCGCCTCCGACCACTTCTACGACGAGGTGATCCGCCAGGACCCGGGAGCCAACCCCGACCAGTACACGCGGATCGCGGTCGACGTGAAGGAAACCAGTTCCTCCGCGTGGCTCCTGTTGCGCGGCCACCGGATGACCGGCCCATTGCGGTCCCCGGGACCGGATGGACTGGAACAGCAGCAGAAGGTCTTCACCAGAATCGACATTCAGCGCCTGCTCGTCACGGTGTCGGAGATCGACGGTCGCTTTCGCGACGTGGAACCGGGTGACCCGCTCGTGCTGCGTGCCGCCGACGGCGCCCGGCCGCCGATTCCGACCGCGGTGCCCGGCACCACCGGCGGCGACGTCGAGCCCGCGGAACCGCGTCTCCCGGACGTATGGCCCGCTGGCGACGAGACGACCACGTTGTCAATCTCGCCACCGACCCCCGGCGAGCAGCTGCTGACCCAGGCCCGGGACGAGCGGGTACCGGTGGTCTGGGGTGAGATTCCGACCAGGAACCTGCTCTTCACCGGACGGGCCGAGCTCCTCGACCGGCTCAACCAGCGGCTGTCCGAAGGCGGGACCACGGCGGTGCTTCCCGCCGCGCTGCACGGAATGGGCGGGATCGGCAAGACGCAGATCGCGGTCGAGTACATCTACCGGCACCTCGACGACTACGACGTGGTGTGGTGGATCCAGGCCGCCCAGATGTCCCAGGTGCGCAAGGCGCTCGCCGAGCTGGCCCAGCAACTCGGCCTGCCCGGCTCGTCCGAGGTGCACACCGCCGTGCCCGCCGTCCGCGAGGCACTGCGCCTGGGCGAGCCGTACTCGCGGTGGCTCCTCGTCTTCGACGCCGCGGAAAGCGTCGACGTCATTCGCGAGTACTTCCCGGCCAACGGCCCCGGTCAGATCCTCATCACCTCACGCAACCCGGAATGGGCCACGGTCGCCAGCCCGCTCGAGATCAGCGTGTTCCGGCGTGAGGAGAGCATCGCCCTGTTGCGCAAGCGCGGGCCGGACATCACCGACAGCGAGGCCGACGAGCTCGCCGAGAAGCTGGGTGACCTGCCCCTGGCCGTCGAGCAGGCAGCGGCGTGGCGGTTCGAGACCGGAATGCCCGTCAGCGAATACCTGAGACTGTTCGACGAGAAGGTCGCCGAGATTCTCAGCACGTCGGCGCCGATGGGGTACGAGATGCCCGTGGCCGCCGCCTGGAACGTGTCGTTCGACGTGCTGGAGCAGCGAAACCCGGCAGCACACCAGCTACTCCAGGTGTGCGCGTTCTTCGCACCCGAACCGATCACCCGTACCCTCTTCAACGGGGTTCGCGGCATTCGGATGTCGCCGGAGCTGGAGGCCGCACTCCGCGATCCCATGCACCTCGGCCGGGCCATTCGCGCCATCCACCAGTACAGCCTCGCCAAGATCGACCACCGGACGAACACGCTGCAACTGCACAGGCTCGTGCAAGTGGTGCTCAGGAACCGGATGAGCGAGCAGATGACAGCGTCGACACGCTGAACACCCAGAGCGGGATGTACATCGACCGCCGCGAGCTCGGCGACTACAAGCATGCTCGCGACGAGCACGAGCGAATGGCGCGGCGAGTGCGTGAGCTGCTCGGCGAGGACAAGTTGGACACCCTGCGCCGACTCGGTTATCTCACCGTGGCACGACGAAAGGCCGGCGACCACGGTGGCGCCATCGAGCTGTCGAGGCACGTGATCGAGTTGTTCCGGCGCCGCTACGGGGACGACCACCCGAGTGCCATGGCGTGTGCGGTCGGGTATTCGATCGACCTGCGGCACGCGGGGGAGCTGGACGCGGCGCGCAAGTTGGGGGAGCAGACCTACGAGCGGTATCGCGTCAACCTCGGTGAGCGTCACCCGCACACCATGGCCGCGGCGGTCGATCTCGCGGTGGTGCTGCGGTCGCGCGGCGACGCGGCCGGCGCGCGGCAGCTCGACGAGCGGTCGCTGGAGGAGCTGCGGATCGCTCTCGGCCCGGATCACCCGTACGCCATCGTGTGCGCGATCAACCTGGCCAGTGATCTCGCCGAGCTGAACGACCACGAGGCGGCGCTCTCCGTCGGAGTCGAGGCGTTGGAAAGGGCCCGGAGGGTGCTCGGCAACGATCACCCCACTGCACTGGCGGCAAGCCTCAACGTCGCGCTCGACCTGATGTCGGTGGGCCGTGAGGCGGAAGCCGCGAGCCAGTATGCGGGAACGGTCGAACAATACCGGCGTGCGCTCGGGGAGGAGCATCTCGCGACGGTCGATGCGACCCGGCAAATTCGAGCCAACTGCGATATCGATCCACTGCCCACCTGATCGGTCTCCATTGTCGAAAACCGCGACCGCGGAATTCGATGCCAGCCCTTCCGGTCGCGGGGCCGGCACGGGCCGCGGTTGTGTCCCTGTGGGACGCTCGCACGCCTGCGCTCAGCCTTCTGTGTGACAGGCTGACACGCTGACCGCCGGCATCTGTCACATAGTCTGGTCGCGGGGATCCCTGATGCTGCAATCACCTTGTACACCAGGTGATCTCGAGTACGATTTGAGCACGACATGCGACGCTGGTCGACCGTATTGATCGTGTGAGCCCAGGGCACTAGGCCGCGCGGCGCTGGGGCGCGCGTTCGACGCTCCAAACGAGACGCGTCTGGTCAGAAGGGATCGCTGTGCCCAAGCAGTCGCCGGCAACGGATTACGCGATCGCGTTGTTGCATGTTGCCAATTCTACCGGCGGGGCGAATTCCCCGGACGAGAGCCGGGAAATAGCGCCCGCCGTCATCGACCACGTGCTGCGACCGGCTTTGGCCGACTCGGAGATCGACTGGACGCGATGCACGGCGATGGTTCAGGGCGACCGGATATCGATTCTCGCTTCGCCGGACGTGCCGAAGACGGCATTCGTCGAAGTGCTGCCGAACCGGTTGACGGCGGCCTTGCACCGGTATGCCGAGACCGTCGAAATCGGTCCGGCCACGCGATTTCGCCTCATGCTCGATACCGGCGACGTGTCGGGCGAGTCGTCGGGCGCCGACTCGGCCGTGGATTCCGCGTCCCGGCTTCTGGACGCCGTCGCGGCGGAGCCGGAATCGGCGCGGTCCGCGGGCGGGCTCGACGTCGTGCTGAGCAGCCGCCTTTACCACGAGGTCGTCGCCGGGGATTCCGGTGTCGAGTCGTATCGCAAGGTCACGGTGTCGGACGGTGACGGCTCAGTGGAGGTCTGGGTACGCAGTGCGGACGCGGCGGACGCCTCGTTGGCCTGGCTCGACGCGCTGCCGACCGAACACCCGGCGATCCACGAGTTCCTCCAGCGGTGCGCCTTCTTCGGCTCGGCGCCGATCGTGCTCGCCTGGTTCGCCGGCACCGGGACCGCCGCACCGACTCCCGCGGAGCTGAGCGCCGCGCTGCGGGCGGGGATCGAGCGGGGCCTGGTGACCGTCGACGACCCGGCCGGTGCGGTCCGGATCCATCCACTAGTGCGTGCGGTGCTCCGTGGCCGGATGACCGCCGAGCAACGGGAAGGCGCCCGCCTCGACGATGCCGGCTGCTGACCGGTCTCGACCCGCGTGACCCGACCTCCCCCGGGTCCTGGCCGCGCTACCGGGAGCTCCTGCCCCACGTCGTGGTGCCGCACCTGGCAGACGTCGACGCACACGCCGGCCGTGCGCTCGTGGTGAACCTGGCTCGCTACCTGTACGTCAGCGGTCGCCAGCAGGAGGCCGCCGATCTCGCGGCGCGCGCGTGGGAGGCGTGGGGCCGGGCCGACGAGACCGGTCCGCACAGCCTCGACCTGGCCAGCTACCGACGTCTGTTCCTGCGGGCACTCGGCCGTTACGAGGACGCGGCCGAGATCAACCAGCGCACGCTCGCCGTGCGCCGCGAGGTGTCCGGTGAGGGGGCACCGGAGACCATCCTGGCGCGGTTACGGGTCGCGGTGGACATGCGGACCCGAGGCGACTTCCGCGCCGCCCGCGACCTCAACGTCGCGATCCACGAAGAGACCGGCCGGTTGTTCGCCGAGGACGACCCGATCAGGCTGCAGACGGCACACGACCGCGCCGTCGTCACCCGGCTGTGTGGCGACTACCGGGCCGCGCTCGACCTGGACACCACCACGTGGCAGCAGCGGTCCGCCGTGCTCGGCGAGCGAAGCACGGACACGCTCAACACCCGCAGCGGCATGTTCATGGACCGCCGGGAGCTCGGTGAGTACGAAGCGGCGCTCGACGGGCACCGGAAGGTCGCCGGCCTGCTTCTCGACCTGACCGGCGACGCCGCACCGGGCACGCTGCTGCGGCAGGCCTACCTCGCCGTGGTGCTGCGCAAGGCGGGCGACCACCCGCGCGCGCTCCGCCTGTCCGGCCGGACGTACGAGCTGCTGGCCCGGGCGTACGAGGCCGACCACCCCGGCACGCTGGCCTGTGCCGTCGGCCACGCGACGGACCTCCGGCACGCGGAGCGGCTCGAGGAGTCACACGAGCTCGGGAAACGCGCCTGCGACGGGTACCGGCGCGCGCTCCGCGAGGGCCACCCGCTGATCTCGGTGGCGGATGCCAACGCGGCGGTGACGCTGCGCTCGCGCGGCGACGCGGCGGCCGCTCGGGAGCTCAATGAGCATACGCTCGAGCAGCTGCACACCTCCCTCGTCCCTCGGCGAGGACCACCCCCACGCGATCGCCTGTGCGATCAACCTCGCGAGCGACCTGTCGGACCTGGGCGACCTCGACGCCGCCGTGAGCACGGGCACCGACGCACACGAGCGGGCCGAGCAGACCCTCGGGGCGGACCATCCGATCACCCTCGCCGCCCGGCTCAACCTCACGACCGACCGCGCGCGGGCAGGCACTCGGGTTGACTGCGACCTCGATCCCCTGCCCATGTTCGGGTGCGGCTAGCTTGCGGGCCGTGAACGGTGCGGCCCGCAAGCACCGTTCCGGAAGGCAATTCATCACGCCTGTCTGCCACCTTGACCGCTGTCCAGCCGGCCGAAGTCATGATGAAATTAGTGACTGCCGGTGCGCGCCGACCACGAGGTCGGACGGGAGGGATGGCCAATGATGGAGCTGCCGTTGCACCGGACGATCATCGTGGTCGATATCGCGGGGTTCACCAGTTCCGCGCGCACGTCGACGCACCAGGATGAGATGCACGGCAGCCTGTACCGGATGTTGGCGCAGGCATTCGTCGAGGCCGGTATCGACCTGACGGCGGACGATTGTGTCGTCGCGGACCGGGGTGATGGTGTTCTGGTCCTGTTATCACCTGATATTCCCAAGCGGCTGGTGGCCGATCGACTGCCGGACAGGTTGGAGGCGGGGCTCAAGAGGCACAACGCGATTCACTCCGAGGCCGCGGTCGTGCAACTCCGCGTGGCGCTGCACGACGGTGAGGTCCAAATCAACGAGCACGGCGTGGTGAGCCCTGCGGTCAATTTCACCTTCCGCATCGTGGATGCCGAGGACGCCAAGAACGCGTTGCGCAGGTCGAACGCGACGCTGGCCATCATCGCGTCCGACCGCTTCTATCAAGAGGTGATTCGCCAGGATCCGGCAGCCAACCCCGACCAGTACACGCGGATCGCGGTCGAGGTAAAGGAAACCAGCTCGTCCGCATGGCTCCTTCTGCGCGGGCAGCGCGGGACCGGCCCGCTGGTTTCGGATGGCTTGGCACACCGACCCAGGACCTTCACTCGAGTCGACACTCAGCGTCTGCTGGTCACGGTCACGGAGAATGATGGTTTTGCCGGCGAGGTGGAACCGGGCTATCCCGATCCAGACTCACTCGTGCTGGGCGATGGCCACCGGCCCGCGACCGGCGATCGGACACAGCCGGCGATACCGGCGAGTAAGAACAGCACCTCGGTTGAAGAGGTCGGGCCGGCGCGGGTGTCGCACCCGGAGCCTCGCCACCCCGGCGGCACGCCGGCTACGCTGCCCATCCCATCGCCGGTCCACGGCGAGCAGTTCCAGGCCCAGACTCGTGATGAGCGGGTACCGGCGTTCTGGGGCGACGTGCCACCCAGGAACATTCTCTTCACCGGGCGGATCGAACTCCTTGACCGGCTCAGGGAGCGCCTGTCGGCCGGCCGTACGACGGCTGTGCTTCCCGCCGCGCTACACGAAATGGGCGGTATCGGGAAGACGCAGGTCGCGGTCGAGTACGTCTACCGGCATCTGGACGACTACGACATCGTCTGGTGGATCCAGGCCGCACAGATGTCCCAGGTGCGAAAGGCACTCGCCGAGCTGGCGCGACAACTCGACCTGCCCGGTTCGTCGGAGGTGCACACGGCGGTCCCCGCCGTTCGGGAGGCACTGCGCTCGGGCGAGCCGTACTCGCGGTGGCTGCTGGTCTTCGACGCCGCGGAAAGCGTCGACGTCATTCGCGAGTATTTCCCGACGAACGGTCCCGGCCAAATACTCATCACCTCACGCAACCCGGAATGGGCCAGGGTCGCCGATCCGCTCGAAGTAACTGTCTTCCGTCGCGAGGAGAGCGTCGCCCTACTGCGCAAGCGTGGGCCCGACATCTACACCCGCGACGCCGACGAGCTCGCGGAGAAGCTGGGTGACCTGCCCCTGGCCGTCGCGCAGGCTGCGGCGTGGCGGGCCGCGACAGGGATGCCGGTCAGCGAATACCTGAAACTGTTCGACGAGAAAGTCGTCGAGATTTCCAGTAGGCCGGCGCCGGCGGTGTACGAGATACCCGTGTCGGCCGCTTGGGACGTGTCGTCCGACGTTCTGGAGAAACGAAACCCGGCTGCCCACCAGCTTCTCCAGGTGTGTGCGTTCTTCGCGCCCGAACCGATCACTCGTACCCTCTTCAACGGGGTTCGCGGCATTCGGATGTCGCCGGAGCTGGAGGCTGCACTTCGCGATCCCATGCACCTCGGCCGGGCCATTCGCGACATCAACCGGTACAGCCTCGCCAAGATCGACCATCGGACGAACACGCTGCAGCTGCACAGGCTCGTGCAGGTGGTGCTCAGGAATCGGATGAGCGAGGAGATGCGCCACGATCGGCAGCACGTCGCGCATGTGTTGCTGGCCAACCTGGACCCCAACGAGCCGAGGTCGTCCAAGTGGTGGCCGCGGTACCAGGACATCTGGCCGCACGTCTACTCCTCCGACCTAGTCCAGTGCGACGATGCGTGGGTCCGGCAGCTCGTCATCAACCTGATGCAGTTCCTCTACTTCTGGGGCGATCACTCGGAGGCCGCGGAGCTCGCCGCCCGCGCGCTTGAGCGGTGGCGGGTGGCGCTCGGTGACACCGATCTCCAGGTGCTCGAGGCCAGCAGTTATCTGGGCCTGTACCTGTGGGCCCTAGGACGGTACTCCGAAGCAGCGGAGCTGAACTTGCGCACCCTGGAGGCGCGCATGAGGGTGTCCGGGCAGGACAGTGAGGAAACGATCATCGCCGAGCTGCGGGTCGCCGTGGACGTGCGCACGGCCGGTGATTTCCTGCGTGCCAGAGAGCTCAACGAGCGTATATATGAAAAGGCCCACGCGCTGTACGGTGGCGACGATCCCGTCACGCTGCAGACGGCGCATGACCTCGCGGTCAGCATCCGCTTGTGTGGTGACTACCGCAGGGCGTACGAGCTTGACCGGAAGACGAGCGAGCGCCGCGCCGAGGTCCTCGGATATGACAGCGTGGACACGCTGAACACTCAGAGCGGAATGTATATCGACCTTCGCGAGCTCGGCGACTACAAGCGTGCCCGCGACGAGCACGAGAAATTCACGGAACGGGTGCGTGAGCTACTCGGTGAGAACAGGTGGCGGCAGCGGGACAAGGCTGACACCCTTCGCAGGCTCGTCTACCTCGCCGTGGCGCGGCGGAAAGCGGGCGATCACCACGGTGCGATCGAGCTGTCGAAGCACGTGATCGAGTTGCTCCGGAACCGATACGGGGACGACCATCCGAACACGATGGCGTGTGCGCTCGCGTATTCGATCGACCTGCGGCATGCGGGCGACCTGGACGAGGCGCAGTCGTTCGGGGAGGGGACCCACGGGCGGTATCGCGACAACCTCGGCGAGCGGCATCCGCACACCATGGCCGCGGCGATCGATCTCGCGGTGACGTTCCGGATGCGCGGAGACGCGGTCGGGGCTCAGCAGGTCGACGAGCGATGCCTAGAGGAGTTGCGGATCGTGCTCGGCCCGGACCATCCGTACGCCATGGCATGCGCGATCAACTTGGCCAGTGATCTCGCCGCATTGAAGAATCGGGAGGCAGCACTCTCGCTCGGTGTCGAGGCGCTGGAGAGGGCCAGGCGCGTGCTCGGCAGCGATCACCCCACGGCACTGGCGGCAGGACTCAACGTCGCCCTCGACCTGAAGTCGGTGGGTCGTGAGGCGGAAGCCAGGAGTCAGCACGCGGCAACGATCGAGCGGTACCGATATGCGCTTGGCGAAGAGCATCCCGCGACAATCGGTGCCGATCAGCAAATACGGGCCAATTGCGAAATCGATCCGCTACCCAGCTGATCGGGCATCCTGGCTTGGTGAGAGTCAGCAGCCGGACCTGCCGATCCAGTCCGCCAGCTCCTCGGGTGCCGGTGGCGTTCCGGTTCGGCTCCTGATGCTGCGGTGCACCGCTCGGACCAGCTCCGGACACCGCAAGAGCGCCCGCGCGGCGTCCGCGCCCGGTTCGCGTGCCGACAGCGCGAGGCCGAGGCCGACCCAGGAATCGGGCCGATTGCCGTCCTCGGCCAGTTCACTTCGGTAGCCATGGATGGCTCGGTCGTTGTGGCCTGACACGTAGGCCACGTCCGCCCGTGTGGCATCGGGGACCATCAAGGTGATCTCCTCGGGATCCGGCTCGGCCACGGCGAGGCCGGCGCGGATCAGGTCGGTGCGCGCACCGCACCACGAGCCGTCCGGGATCGGCGTTGGCGTCAGTCGTCCGTCGGGCTCCGTGAGGCTCGGACGTTGCCGCCCGACCACCCACGCGTCGGTGTAGCTTTGCACGGTCCGGGCCGGTGGTCGCAGGTGCCGGATCCGCCACCCGGCATGATGATCCGCCGCCGCGGCACCAGCCAGCTCGGCCATGCCGGCCGGCACCGGCTCGTCCAGCCATGGCCGCAGTCGTGCGGTGATGCTGTCGAGGAACCGTTGCCCCGCCTCGGTGAGGTGTGGGTCACCGGACAACGACCGCAGCACACGCCAGGTCCCGTCGCGCCAGTAGGCGTACTCGAAACCGGCCCTGCGCTCGGCCTCGCCCGGGTCGTCTCGGCCCAACGCTCGCCAGAAGGCGGTGACGCCGAAGAACGCGTGGATGCCGCTCAGCACTCCGGCGATGGGCCGGGGGTCGTCCCGCCACAATGTGTAGAACCGCTCGGCGGGATCGTGCTCGTACAGAGGGATCATGTGCAGCAGTCCGCCGAGCAGGTTGTGGTGGAACTCGTGGACCAGCGTCGCGGCGAGCGTGGCGGCGTCGGCAGGCTGGGCGATGATTGCGCTGCCAAACGCTTCACCGGTCGACGCGCTCAGAGTTCGCAACGGGACTGCTGGGCGTGGGACCAGCGAGTGGAGACCAGTGGCGAAACCGGCCGCGAGATCCGGCAGGCAGCGGCTCACGATGTGCCACGCTTCGTTGAGCACGTGCTGCCAGCCATCGACGTCCGCACGCGCGATTCGTTGTGGCGGAACCGGTTCGTAGAGTCCTCGGTAGGGGTCGAGGTCGTCCAGCCGTACCGAGAGGGCGAGGTGTCCGGAGCGGGTTGCCAGCGTGCGCATGCCCCACCAGTTCGTAGCGTCCCCGGCGTGGTCGCGTGGGAGGCGCACGGTGGTCGCGGCGTTGCTGATCTCCACGACGTCGCGGTCGACGTGCACGTCGGCGACCGAGTACGGCGTATCGGCGGCCAGGCGCGCCATGCCCACGGTGGGGATGATGGCCCCGCCGTCCCACACCGGTACACGGAGGGCGAACGAGAGCCCGCCCCGGATCGCGACGGCCGCGGCGAGCGCATGCAGGTGGCCCACGTGCATCCACAGCGGGCACACACCGGTGATCTTGTCGCGTAGCAGCCTGGTGACGTAGCCCGCCCAGGCACCGGTGTACGGGTGTGCGAGCAGCAGGTCCATTGCCTCCGGTACGACGCGCTCGGCTCTCGCGAGCAACTCCCACACGTCGTCCGGCGCCGTCAGCGGGCCGACCAGCGTGGGGTCCTTCGTCAGCTTCTCGTCCAGAGCCCGCAGTAACAGCAGCCGCCGGCTGCGTTCCGCCTGTTGAAGTTGCTGGATCACGGTGGGCTGGGCAGAGCCACTGGCCAGATCGTCGATCGCGGACCGGGAGAGGTGATACGAGGCGAACCCGCAACCTTCGTGGTGCTCATCGGTAGGCACGGCTGCACCCTCGGCCATGCTATGTCAGGACCACGTCGGGATCAGTCGATCCCGTGGGCTTGGGAACAACCAGCGATCGACTTGGTTGGTCGGCCGGTCTGCTGCACGACACGATCCAAGGCTACCCGAACCTGCGCGCTGTCCAGTTTGCGCAAGGTTCCCAGCGACACCGCGCCGAGATCGATCAAATCAGAGGTGAAGCTCGTTTCGACAGGTTCGGGAGAGTTCGTGTTCACGGAATCCCCCTCCTCTCCTGTGGTTCGAGCTGGCGAGTCCAATCATGTCTCATGACGCACAGTGAGAGGAAGGGGCCTCCCCACCGCCGGGTGAGGAGACAAGTGTTCGGGAGTTGTCAGGGCCCAGACGTAGCCTGCAGGCGTGGGAGATGAAGGTGCGCTGGTGCAGGCGCGGGGGCTGGTCAAGCGCTTCGGCGAATTCGTCGCGGTGCGGGGGATCGACGTCGAGGTGCGGCGCGGCGAGGCGTTCGGGTTCCTGGGGCCCAACGGTGCCGGGAAGTCCTCGACGATGCGGATGGTCGGCTGCGTGTCCCCGCGCTCGGACGGCGAGCTGCGGGTGCTGGGCATGGACCCCGACCGCGACGGGCCGCGGATCCGGGCGCGGCTGGGTGTCGTGCCGCAGCAGGACAACCTCGACTCCGAGCTGACGGTCCGGCAGAACCTGCACGTGTACGGCCGCTACTTCGGCCTGTCGAAGTCCCACCTCCGCGCGAAGGCGGCCGAGCTGCTCGACTTCGCCCAGCTCACCGAGCGGGCCGAGGACGAGGTGGAGCCGCTGTCGGGTGGCATGAAGCGCCGGCTCACGATCGCGCGCTCGCTGATCAACGACCCCGAGCTGATGCTGCTCGACGAGCCGACCACCGGCCTCGACCCGCAGGCCCGTCACCTGCTGTGGGACCGGCTGTTCCGGCTCAAGCAGAACGGCGTCACGCTGATCGTCACCACCCATTACATGGACGAGGCCGAGCAGCTCTGCGACCGCCTGGTCGTGATGGACGGCGGCCGCATCGTCGCCGAGGGCAGCCCGGCCGAGCTGATCGGCCGGTACTCCACCCGCGAGGTCCTCGAGCTGCGCTTCCCGCCCGGTGACACGGCCGAGCACCCGCTCGACGGGCTGGCCGACCGCACCGAGGTGCTGCCCGACCGGATCCTGCTCTACGCCGGGGACGGGGAGGCTGTCCTGGCGGCCGCCCACGCCCGCGGGGTGCGGCCGGTGTCGAGTCTGGTGCGGCGCAGCACCCTGGAGGACGTGTTCCTGCGGCTGACCGGAAGGACGCTGGTGGACTGATGACCCGAACGTCCGAAGTGGACACGATGTCGCGGAGCACGGGCCGGGCGCTGGGTACGGTGCGTGCCGCGCTGATCGTCGTCGAGGGCCTGTGGACGTGGTACAAGCGCAACTGGCGGGCCACCGTGGTGTCCAGCGTCGTGCAGCCGGTGCTGTTCCTGCTGGCGCTGGGGTTCGGGCTGGGCTCACAGGTGGAGCCAGGCGAGGCCACGGGCGGCCTGCGCTACGTCGTGTACCTCGCGCCGGCGCTGCTCGTCGCCACCTCCGTGCAGATCGCGGCGTTCGAGTCCACCTACCCGGTGCTCTCCGCGTTCAAGTGGCAGCAGACCTACCTGGCGATCGCGGCGTCGCCGATCTCGCCGGCGCAGATCCTGGCCGGCCAGCTGAGCTGGATCGCCATCCGGCTGGTCACCTCCGGTGCGGCCTATCTCGTGGTGGCGGCCGCGTTGGGCACGCTGACCGGGCCGGGGGTGCTGCTCACCCTGGTGGTCGCGGTGCTCACCGGGATGTCGTTCGCGGCACCCGTGGTCGCGTACGCGGCCACGCTGGAGTCCGAGGGCCAGCAGTTCAACGCGCTGTTTCGGTTCGTCGTGATGCCGATGACGCTGTTCGCCGGCGCGTTCTTCCCGGTCGAGCAGCTGCCGGCGTGGCTGCGCCCGCTCGCCTGGGTCACGCCGATCTGGCACGGCACCGAGGTCGGCCGCGACGCCGCGTTCGGCACGCTGGCCTGGCTGCCCGCGCTCGGCCACGTCACGTTCCTCGTGGCCGTGACCGGTGCCGGCGTCTGGTACGCCGTCCGCAGCTTCCGCCGGAGGCTGGCGCTGTGAGCGGGAGCGGAGGAGCGGGGCGCACCATGAACCCCGCGACCGGCACGCCGCACGACGTCGAGGCTCCGCCACGGGCCGGCCTGCTGCTGCGGGTGCTGCCGACGGGCCTGTACGCGGGCCGGGCGCGGGTACTGGTCGAGCGCTCGCTGCTGGTCAACCGCCGCGCGTGGCTCGCGGTGGTGTCGGGCTTCTGCGAGCCGTTGTTCTACCTGTTCGCGATGGGCGTCGGCTTCGGCCAGCTGGTCGGGGACGTGGTCGGCCCGGGCGGCGAGCCGATCGGCTACGTCGCCTACGTGGCGCCGGCGCTGCTGGCGGCGTCGGCGATGAACGGTGCG
Organism: Actinophytocola sp.; assembly: GCF_050699935.1. Classification (NCBI taxonomy): domain Bacteria; kingdom Bacillati; phylum Actinomycetota; class Actinomycetes; order Pseudonocardiales; family Pseudonocardiaceae; genus Actinophytocola; species Actinophytocola sp. The sequence goes on along the minus strand of NZ_JBOHGB010000009.1, from coordinate 36,162 downwards.
GTGTACGACGCCACGTTCAACATCTTCTTCAAGTTCAAGTACGCCAAGCTCTACGACGCGATGCTGGCCACGCCGCTGGGCCCGCTGGACGTGGCTATCGGTGAGATCGCGTGGGCGTTGCTGCGTGGCGGGATGTACGCGTTCGGCTTCCTCGTCGTGATGCTGTCGATGGGCCTGATCGCGTCGCCGTGGGCGGTGCTCGCGCTGCCCGCGTCGCTGCTGATCGCGTTCTCGTTCGCGGCGATCGGCATGGCGTGCACGACGTTCATGCGCTCGTGGCAGGACTTCGACCTGGTGCAGCTGGCGTTGATGCCGATGTTCCTGTTCTCGACGACGTTCTTCCCGCTGACGGTCTACCCGGGTCTGGTGCAGGTCGGCGTCCAGTGCCTGCCGCTGTACCACGCGATCGAGATCATGCGCGGCCTGAGCACGGGCCACGTCGACGGCTCGATCCTCGGCCACCTCCTGTACTTCGCGGTGATGGCCGTAATCGGCGTCGTGGTGGCGTCCCGCCGGCTGGGCGTGCTGCTGCTGCGTTGACCCCACCGAGTCTGGGTCGGCGCGGCGGCGGGCCGAGCACTATTCAAAACAGGCCCGCAGCGTGCCCGGGCGCTGCTGATAAGGAGTGTTCTGAATAGTGCTCGTCGACTCAGAACAGGGGGCCGGTGATCGTGACGCCCATGTCCGCCCCGTACCCGGCGTAGAGCGCCATGATGAGCAGCGCCGCGCCGGCCAGGCCCATGTCCTTGAGGAACTGGACCATTTCCATCTGCTTGGCCTGCGCGTCGGTCTCCTTCCAGAACGGGTGCATCAGGACCGCGGTCGAGACGAGGAAGACGACCAGCAGGAGCGCGCCGAGGTCCAGCCACAGCCCCAGCAACACCATCAGCCCACCAACGATGATCAGCACGCCACTCGCCTGCACGGCGAGCTTGGCCTGCGGCACGCCCTTGCTCGTCGCGTACCCCGCCATGGCCTGTGCCTGGGTGAGGTGGCCGAAGCCGGAACCGAGGAAGAGTGCGACGAACAGGATGCGTCCGATGAGGGCGACGATGTCCACGGTGACCTCCACGAGTCAGGGACAGATGGTCGACTGTTCAACTATCTCGCTTCGCGATCACCGGCGCAACCGAGCCGCGCCGGACCGCGAGTTAGGCTTGCGGGCACTATGGAGTCCGTCTTTTCCAGGCTCGAGCCGTTGTTGCCCAGGGTGTCCAAGCCGGTGCAGTACGTCGGCGGGGAGCTCAACGCCACCGTCAAGGACTGGGACACCGCCGCCGTGCGCTGGGCGCTGATGTACCCGGACGCGTACGAGGTCGGCCTGCCCAACCAGGGTGTCATGATCCTCTACGAGCTGCTCAACGAGCAGCCCGACGTCCTGGCCGAGCGGACGTACGCGGTGTGGCCCGACCTCGAGGCGCTGATGCGCGAGCACGGCGTGCCCCAGTTCACCGTCGACGCGCACCGGCCGGTCGGCGCCTTCGACCTGCTCGGGGTCAGCTTCGCGACCGAGCTCGGCTACACGAACCTGCTCACCGCCCTCGACCTCGCCGGCATCCCACCGCACGCCGCCGACCGCACAGACGACCACCCGATCGTCATCGCCGGCGGGCACGCCGCGTTCAACCCCGAGCCGATCGCCGACTTCCTCGACGCCGCCGTGCTCGGCGACGGCGAGGAGGCCGTCCTCGAGATCACGGACCTGGTTCGCCGCTGGAAGCGGGAGGGTTCGCCCGGCGGCCGGGACGAGCTGCTCACCCGGCTGGCCGAGACCGGCGGCGTCTACGTGCCGCGGTTCTACGACGTCAGCTATGCCGCCGGCGGTGTGCTGAACCCGGTCACGCCCAACCGCGAGCGCGTCCCCGCGACCGTCGCCAAGCGCACCACGATGGACCTCGACGCGTGGCCCTACCCCAAGCAGCCGCTGGTGCCGCTCGCGGAAAGCGTGCACGAGCGGATGAGCGTGGAGATCTTCCGCGGCTGTACCCGGGGCTGCCGTTTCTGCCAGGCCGGCATGATCACCCGGCCGGTGCGTGAGCGGTCCATCGAGGGCATCGGTGAGATGGTCCACCGCGGGCTCGAGACGAGCGGCTTCGAGGAGGTCGGCCTGCTCTCCCTGTCCAGCGCGGACCACTCGGAGATCGCCGAGATCACCAAGGGGCTCGCCGACCGGTACGAGGGCACCCAGACCGGCCTGTCGCTGCCGTCCACCCGGGTCGACGCGTTCAACATCGACCTCGCGAACGAGCTGTCCCGCAACGGAAGGCGCTCGGGCCTGACGTTCGCGCCCGAGGGCGGCAGCGAGCGGATCCGCCGTGTCATCAACAAGATGGTGTCCGAGGAGGATCTCATCCGGACGGTCAGCGCGGCGTACGCGGCCGGCTGGCGGCAGGTGAAGCTGTACTTCATGTGCGGCCTGCCGACCGAGACCGACGACGACGTCCTGCAGATCGCCGCGATGGCCCAGGAGGTCATCAGGGCGGGTCGAGAGGCCAGTGGCCGCAAGGACATCCGCGCCACGATCTCCATCGGCGGGTTCGTGCCCAAGCCGCACACGCCGTTCCAGTGGGCCGCCCAGTGCGATCCGGACACAGTGGACGACCGGCTACGCAAGCTGCGTGCGGCGGTGAACTCCGACCGCGGCCTGGGCCGCAACATCGGCATGCGCTATCACGACGGCAAGCCGAGCCTCATCGAGGGCCTGCTCTCCCGGGGCGACCGCCGCGTCGGCAGGGTCATCGAACGCGTCTGGCGCGAGGGCGGCCGCTTCGACGGTTGGAGCGAGCACTTCTCCTACGAGCGCTGGACGTCCGCGGCCGCCGCGGAGCTCGAGCCGCTGGGCGTGAGCCTGGCCTGGTTCACCACCCGCGAGCGCACGGAGGACGAGGTGCTGCCGTGGGACCACCTCGACTCGGGCCTGGACAAGACCTGGCTGTGGGAGGACTGGCAGGACTCCCTGGACGCGCGGGAGCTGGAGGACTGCCGCTGGACCCCGTGCTTCGACTGCGGCGTCTGCCCGTCGATGGGCACGGACATCGAGGTCGGCCCCTCCGGCAAGAAGCTGCTGCCGCTCACCCCGGTCTGACTCGGACCAGGGCCTAACTCTCGCCCGGGCCGGGCTCGCTGACCGCGGGCTCGATCAGTGGGAGGTCGGTCGCCGGGCGTTCGGTCACCGCCGCCTCGGCGTCCACCATGCCGTGGCCGTAGAACCCGTTGTACGGCGCGTACCCGTCGCAGTAGGCGTCCTGGGCCCCGGTGTCGTCCAGGTCGTAGTCGGCCGGGCAGGGCACCGACTCAGCCTGGTCGGTCAGCATCCGCGACAGCTCGGACGGGGAGGCCTCCGGGTGCGAGCTGGCCAGCAGCGCCGCCACCCCGGTCACGTGCGGCGTGGCCATCGAGGTCCCGCAGTACCGGTCGTACCCGTCCGGCACCGTGGACAGCACGCACGACGCCTTCGCGGAGTCGGCCGAGGCGGACGCCGCCGGCGGCGAGGACGACGAGCGCGGCTCGCCACCCGGCGCGGTCACGTCGATCACCCCGAGGCCGTAGGAGCTGTAGCCCGCCTTGAGCTTGTCCGAGCCGGTCGCCGACACCGCCACCACGTCGCGCAGCCCCGCCGGAAGCACCTTGCAGCCGCTGTCCAGCGTCCGCCGGTCCACACCGGACGCGCCCGACGGGCCGTCCGCCGTCTGTCCACCCGGGTCGGACAGGTCCGCGCTCTCGTTGGTGGCCGCGGCGACCGTGAGCGTGCCCTGCCGCGTCGCGTAGTCCACCGCGCGCCGCACCGCCTCGAACACCACGTGCTCGCTGTCCCGGTTGCACGTCATCAGCCACGGGTCGACGAAGTAGCTGTTGTTCGTGACCGCCATCTTGTTGGTGGTGGCCCACATCAGCCCGCACACCGCGTACTCGGGGAAGATGAAGCCGGCGTCGTCGACCACCTTCACCGACGCGACCCGAACGCCCGGCGCCACCCCCACGATGCCGCGACCGTCGTCGGCGGCCGCGATGGTGCCCGCGACGTGCGTGCCGTGCGGCGACGCCGTCGGAACCCACGCCTTCCTTGCGGTGTCGGGGATCCCGGACAGGCAGCCCGCCGACAGCGCGGGGTCCAGCGCCGCCCGCAGGTCCGGGTGGTTGGGGTCCACACCGGAGTCGAGCACGCCGACCACGACGTTCCTGTTGCCCTGGTGGATCAGCCGCGAGCGGTCCGCGTGGATCAGGTCCATGTCCCACTGCGCGGACGTGAGGTCCACGGTGGACACCGCCGCCGGGTCCGCGGTCACCTGCGCCCGCGTCGACTCCGTCTCGTCGGCCTTGCGCGGGCCATGCTGCGGGCGCATCACCCGCTGCGCGCTGAACGCGCGGTCCGGGCCCATCCGGGTGGCGAACCGGGCGTCGGGGGAGGTGGCCACCGCGACGCCGATCTGGGGGTAGTACCCGGTCAGCGCGCCGCACGCGGCGGTGATCTCCCGGGCCGCGGCCGGTCGGGTGGTTCCGGTGCCGAACAGCACCAGATACCGCAACTCCGGCAGCGTGTCGGTGCACGCGGGCGGTTCGTCGGGTGGTTGTGCGTTCGCCACGACGCCGGTCGTGACCAGGTTCGTGGCGAGTACCACGGCTGTTACCGCTGCCACCGGTAGACGGCGCAGCAGAGGCACGGTGACCTCCATATGTTGGGGCGGCCGGCCCGGGACACCGGCTGTCCAATGCCCGGACGGTAGCCACTGGGCCCTGACCAGACAAGCTCATCGCCGGAATTGAACCTGGGGGTACCGTGCCAGCAGGGGCGCTCTGGCACCACCGGAGTAGCCACATCCCACCAGAAGGAGTAACGCTGACCAGGCAGGACCGGCCCAATCCCTCCGCCCCGGCGGTACGGAAGCTGCGGCTGCGCTACGCCAGGCGTGGCAGGTTGCGGTTCACCTCCCATCGCGACGTCGCCCGCGCCTTCGAGCGGGCGCTGCGCCGGGCGCGGGTGCCCATGGCGTACTCGCAGGGCTTCAACCCGCATCCGAAGATCTCCTGGCTCGGCGCGGCGCCGACCGGGGTGGCGAGCGAGGCCGAGTACGTGGAGATCCAGCTGGTCGAGGTCGTCGAGCCGGCCGACCTGGTCGCGACGCTGGACGGCGCCATGCCGGCCGGCCTGGACGTGCTCGAGGCCGTGGTAGCCGTGGGCGGGGACTCGCTGGCCGACCGGCTGGAGGCGAGCTGCTGGCGGATCGAGCTGTCCGGGGTGCCCGCGGCGGACCTGCGCGACGCCGCCGAGCGGACGCTGGCCGCGCCGGCCGTCGACGTAGAGCGCCTGACCAAGCACGGTATGCGCACGATCGACGTACGCGCCGCGATGGTGTCCGCGACCGTGCATGACGAGGCCCACGCGTCGGACCCGCCACCGCCCGGCGTGCCGTGTGGGATACTCGACGTGGTCGTGCGACAGACAACACCTGTTGTTCGACCGGACGACGTGCTGAGCGCGCTTCGCGTCGTCGCCGCTCTGGAACCGCCGGTGCCCGCGAAGGCGACCCGGATGGCCCAGGGACGGCTCGACGACAGCGGAGGCCTGTCCGACCCGTTGGCCCCGGACCGGGCGGTACACCCGGCGGGCTGACAGCTCGGCGGACGCTCGGGGAGCGAGCCCCGCTCGGAGCGACGTTGTGACTGACCTGCCGTGACCGGCCGGCGAGCGAGTGCTCGGCGGCCACATGGCGAGAGGCGAGGATTCCCGCCGCCCAGCGGCGGAACGACAACACGCTTCACCGAAGGAGCACGGTGGAGCTGGACGACGAGGCCCCCGTGCGGCCGCGTCCGCGAGGGTCGGTGCCCAGGCGCCGGCCACCTGCGGACGCGCCCGGGGGCGAAGGAGCTACATGTCGGATACGACGAAACCTGCCGGGAAGACCGGCGGGGATACCACCACAACCATCTCCGCCGCGCTGGCCGACCTGCCCGCCCGGATCCGCATCCACGCGCTGGCCAAGCTGCTCGGCCGCAACAGCCGGGAGGTCCTGGCCGTGGTCACCGAGGCCGGGGTGACCGGTCGCAGCGTGCAGTCGAGCATCGACAAGGAGGTCGCGCTCAAGGTCGCCGAGTCGTTCGGCGTCCCGGCCGAATCCGGCGAGCCGGTCACCGAACAGCGGGCCGAGGCGCCCGGTCAGCCGCCCGCCCGCCAGGTGCCGCCGACGCCGGTGTTCGCGTCCGCCGCGCCGGTGTTCCGCCCGCCAGAGCAGGTCGCCCCGCCGTCCCGGCGGGAGCCGGAGCCGGCGGACGTCGAAGCCGAGGAGACCTCGGACGAGGGGCCCGACACCGACGAGGACACCGGTGACGACTCGCGGCCGCGCCGCCGGCGGGGCCGCCGTGGTCGCGGCCGGGGCAAGGGCGGCCAGGGCGAGGACGGTGCGGACGGCGAGGACCGGTCTGACGAGGACAGGGCGGACCAGCCGGGCAAGGACGACAAGCCGGCCGACAAGCCGGAGAAGTCCGACCGGCGCCGCGGCAAGGCCAAGGCCGACGACGCCGACGCGGAGGACGACGCGGACGACGCCGACGAGACCGAGTCCGCGAGCCGGCGCCGCCGTCGTCGCCGGCGGCGCAAGAGCGGCACGGACGACGAGAACGGCCCGACCGAGGACGATCCGCCGAACACGGTGGTGCACGTCCGCGAGTCGCGCGGCGGCGAGGACAAGGCCGACTCCGACGGCCGCGACGAGGTACGCAGCGTGCGCGGCTCGACCCGGCTGGAGGCCAAGCGCCAGCGACGCCGTGACGGCCGGGAGGCGGGCCGGCGGCGCGCGCCGATCCTGTCCGAGGCCGAGTTCCTGGCCCGGCGCGAGTCGGTCGACCGGGCGATGGTGGTCCGCGAGCGCGGCGACCGGATCCAGATCGGCGTGCTGGAGGACGGCGTGCTGGTCGAGCACTTCGTCACGTCGTCGGGCAGCGGCTCGCTGGTCGGCAACGTGTACCTCGGCCGCGTGCAGAACGTGCTGCCCTCGATGGAGGCGGCGTTCGTCGACATCGGACGCGGCCGCAACGCCGTGCTCTACGCCGGCGAGGTCGACTGGGACGCGGCCGGCCTCGAGGGCAAGGCCCGCAAGATCGAGCAGGCGCTGTCCACCGGTGACAGCGTGCTGGTGCAGGTCACCAAGGACCCGGTCGGTCACAAGGGCGCCCGGCTGACCACGCAGATCTCCCTGCCCGGCAGGTTCCTGGTCTACGTGCCGGCCGGCGGCGCCACCGGGATCTCGCGCAAGCTGCCGGAGAACGAGCGGCGGCGGCTCAAGGACGTGCTCAAGCGGGTCGTGCCGGAGGACGCGGGCGTGATCATCCGCACCGCGTCGGAGGGCATCAGCGAGGAGGAGCTGGCCCGCGACGTGCGCCGGCTGCAGGCGCAGTGGCAGGTCATCCGGGACCGGACCCGGGGCGCGAACGGCACCAAGAAGGTCACCGCGCCCGCGCTGGTCTACGAGGAGCCCGACCTGCTGGTCAAGGTCGTGCGTGACCTGTTCACCGAGGACTTCTCCGCGCTGGTCATCGAGGGCACGAACGCGTGGGAGACCGTCGACGCCTACGTCCGGCACGTGGCGCCGGAGCTCGCCGACCGGGTTCGCAAGCACGTCGGCAGGAACGACGTGTTCGCCGAGTACCGCATCGAGGAGCAGCTGCTCAAGGCGCTCGACCGGAAGGTCTGGCTGCCCTCCGGCGGGTACCTGGTGATCGACCGCACCGAGGCGATGACCGTCATCGACGTCAACACCGGCAAGTTCACCGGGTCCGGCGGCAACCTCGAGGAGACGGTCACCCGCAACAACCTGGAGTCGGCCGAGGAGATCGTGCGCCAGCTGCGGCTGCGCGACATCGGCGGCATCATCGTGATCGACTTCATCGACATGGTGCTGGAGTCCAACCGCGACCTCGTGCTGCGCCGGCTCACCGAGTGCCTCGGCCGGGACCGCACCCGCCACCAGGTCGCCGAGGTGACCTCGCTGGGCCTGGTGCAGATGACGCGCAAGCGGGTCGGCACCGGCCTGCTGGAGGCGTTCGGCACCACGTGCGAGCACTGCAAGGGCCGCGGCGTGCTGGTGTCCACCGAGCCGGTGGGCAAGCCGGCCGGACCCAACGGCACCGGCCAGCAGGGCGGGCGCCGCTCCCGCGGCCGCGGCGAGGACCGGGAGGCCGCCAAGGAGGCCAAGGAGGCGGCCGCCAAGGAAGCCGCGGCCAAGGAGGCCGCCAAGGCCGTGCGCGACATCGCGAAGGCCACGAGCAAGGCGAACGGCGAGGCTCAGCCGGACGACACCGAGCCGTCGTCGTCCGCATCCGAGCCGTCCCCGGAGCCTGCACGGGCCGCGGAACCGGCCGCCGTGGACGCTGCCGCCCCTGCCGTGGCGGGACCGGCCGTCGTCGACTCCGCCGCTTTGGAGCCGACCGCAGCGGCGGAGCCCGGCCCGGTCACGAGTCCGGCGCCCACCGGACGGGCCCGGCGCCGCTCGCGCCGTAATGCCGGCGAGCCGACCACGACAGTCGAGTCGCCCGAGCCCGCGGTGTCGACCGTCCCGGCCGGCGCGGACAGCTTCACCAAGACCGGCGGCCGCAACGGCGGTGTGCCCGAGCAGGCGACCGAGGGCGCGCAGGACGCCGAGCCCACCGCGGACCAGGCCGAACTCGAGCCCGCGGCGGACGGTTCGGCACCGCCGGAGTCATCCGCGTCGCCGGTGTCGTCGCCCCCGCGCCGGCCGGTGCGGCGGGGGGCCTCGCGGCCCGCGGGACCGCCGGTACACGCCTCGAACGATGGCTGACCCCGGTGTGACCCTCGATTTCGCGGCCACGTACGCTGGTAGTCGGCCCGCCGAACGGTGGGCCGACTCGCGCGCGGCATTGGCACCCGCGCAGCCCTCTGTTTCGAGAACCGAGTAGCAGGAGAGTTCCGTCCCGATGTACGCGATCGTCAAGACCGGCGGCAAGCAGTACAAGGTCGCCGTCGGCGACATCGTCGAGGTCGAGAAGCTCGACGGTGAGCCGGGAGCCGAGCTCTCGTTCCCCGCGCTGCTCGTCGTCGACGGCGAGAAGGTCACCACCGACGCGGCGAAGCTGGCCAAGGTGTCGGTGACCGGCAAGGTCGTCGAGCAGACCAAGGGCCCGAAGATCCGCATCCACAAGTTCAAGAACAAGACCGGCTACCACAAGCGGCAGGGGCACCGGCAGCGGCTGACCCGCGTCGAGGTCACCGGCATCAAGACCAAGTAGGAGCTGACAGCAATGGCACACAAGAAGGGTGCGTCCAGCTCCCGCAACGGGCGCGACTCCAACGCCCAGCGCCTCGGCGTGAAGCGGTACGGCGGCCAGGTGGTGAACGCGGGCGAGATCCTGATCCGCCAGCGTGGCACCAAGTTCCACCCCGGCGTCAACGTCGGTCGTGGTGGCGATGACACGCTGTTCGCCCTGGCCGCGGGCGCGGTCCAGTTCGGCGAGAAGCGCGGTCGCAAGACCGTAAACATCGTCCCGGTCGAGGGCTGACGCCCGGCGACTGGAGCGAGACCCCGTAGGGGCGGGCCGGCGGAACCGCGGCCCGCCCCTTGTGTATGTCTGGAAGGTTTCTGTGTCCCGATTCGTCGACCGCGTGGTGATCCACGTGTCCGCGGGCAACGGCGGCAACGGGTGCGCCTCGGTGCACCGCGAGAAGTTCAAGCCGCTCGGTGGCCCGGACGGCGGCAACGGCGGCAACGGCGGCGACGTCGTGCTCGCCGTCGACTCCGGCGTGCACACGCTGCTCGACTTCCACTTCCGGCCGCACGCGCGGGCGTCGAACGGCAGGCAGGGCCAGGGCAGCAACCGCGACGGCGCCGCGGGCGAGCCGCTCGAGCTGCGGGTGCCGGACGGCACGGTCGTGCTCACGGAGGACGGCGAGGTGCTCGCCGACCTCACCGGCAACGGCACCCGGTTCGTGGCCGCACGAGGTGGCCGTGGCGGGCTGGGCAACGCGGCGCTGGCGTCGAAGGCCCGCAAGGCGCCGGGTTTCGCGCTGCTCGGCGAGCCGGGTGAGGCGCGTGACCTGGTACTCGAGCTGCGGTCGGTCGCCGACGTCGGGCTGGTGGGCTTCCCGTCCGCGGGCAAGTCGTCGCTGATCTCGGTGCTCTCCTCGGCGCGGCCGAAGATCGCGGAGTACCCGTTCACGACGCTGGTGCCGAACCTGGGCGTGGTCACCGCGGGCGAGTTGACGTACACGATCGCCGACGTGCCGGGCCTGATCCCGGGCGCGTCGCAGGGCAAGGGGCTCGGCCTGGACTTCCTGCGGCACATCGAGCGCTGTTCCGTGCTGGTGCACGTGGTCGACTGCGCCACCTACGAGCCCGACCGCGACCCGCTGTCCGATGTGGACGCGCTGGAGGCGGAGCTCGCCCGCTACACGCCGGGGCTCGGCGGAAGCCTCGCGTCCCGGCCTCGGGTGATCGTGCTGAACAAGGTCGACGTGCCCGACGCGCGCGAGCTCGCGGACCTCGTGGAGCCGGACCTGTCGGCACGCGGGCTGCCCGTGTTCACGGTGTCGACGGCGAGCCGGGAGGGGTTGCGCGAACTGTCGTTCGCGCTGGCCAAGGTCGTCGAGGAGGACCGGGCCGCGCGGCCGCCCCTGGACGCGTCGCGGATCGTGCTCCGCCCGCCGGCGGTGGACGAGGCGGGCTTCACGGTGGTCGAGGACCCGGAGGAGCCTGGCGCGTTCATCGTCCGCGGCGAGCGTCCGGAGCGGTGGGTCCGCCAGACCGCGTTCGGCAACAACGAGGCGGTGGGCTATCTCGCCGACCGCCTCGCGCGCCTCGGCGTGGAACAGGCGCTGGCCGAGGCGGGCGCGAAGACCGGTTGTCCGGTCACCATCGGGGACGTGACGTTCGACTGGGAGCCCTCGACCCCCGCGGGCGTGGCCGTGCAGTTCCAGGAGCGCGGCGACGACCCACGGCTGGATCGCGATGCCCGGGTCGGGGCCGCGGAACGCAAGGCGGCCAAGCGGGCCCGCCGCGAGTCCCCGTCCGATCCCGCGTCTACCGAGCAGTCGTCGTGAATGACCAGGTCGCCGTCCTGTCCGACACCCGGGCCCGGATCGCCGCGGCCCGGCGGGTCGTGGTCAAGGTCGGCTCGTCGTCGCTGACCACCGCGTCGGGTGGTCTCGACCCCGCACGCCTCGACGCGCTCGTGGACGCCCTCGCCTCGCGGCGGCACGCGGGCAGCCAGATCGTGCTGGTCTCCTCGGGTGCCATCGCGTCCGGCCTGGCGCCGCTGGGGCTCACCCGCCGGCCGCGGGACCTCGCCACCCAGCAGGCGTCCGCGAGCGTCGGTCAGCTCGCTCTCGGCCACGCGTACGTGGCGTCCTTCGCGCGGTACGGCCTGAACGTCGGCCAGGTCCTGCTCACCTCGGACGACGTGGTTCGCCGCGCGCACTACCGCAACGCGCAGCGGACCCTGTCCAGGCTGCTGGCCCTGGGCGTGGTCCCGGTCGTGAACGAGAACGACACCGTTGCCACGGAGGAGATCCGCTTCGGCGACAACGACCGCCTGGCCGCACTCGTCGCCTACCTCGTAGGCGCCGACGCCCTGGTCCTGCTGTCCGATGTGGATGGTCTGTACGACGGTGACCCTCGCCGCGGCAATGCCACCCGCATCACCGACGTGATCCACGAGTCCGATGTGGACCATGTTCGGGCCGACGAGCAGACCTCCGACCTGGGCAGTGGCGGCATGGCCTCGAAGCTGGCATCGGCCCGACTGGCGTCGACGGCCGGCGTTCCGGTGCTGATCGCCGCGGCGTCCGATGCCGCGGGGGCCCTGGGCCCGGCCCAGGTGGGCACGGCGTTCGCGGCGGGCGCCCGCCGGTTGACACCGCGGCGCTTCTGGCTCGCGTATGCCGCCAACCCCACGGGCCGCCTGCACCTGGACGACGGCGCGGTCGCGGCCGTGGTGGGCCGCCGCCGTTCCCTGCTGGCGGCCGGCATCACGGCGGTCACCGGCGACTTCGACGCCGGTGACGTGGTCGAGCTGGCGGATGCCGCCGACCGCACGGTGGCCAGGGGTGTGGTCGCCTTCGACGCGGCGGAGCTGCCGACCCTGATCGGCCGCAAGACCCACGACCTGGCCCCGGAACACCGACGGGAGGTCGTGCACGCCGACGACCTGGTTCCGCTCCGCCTTTGACCGGGGTCCACGCCGACGTCCATGCCCGACGTCCACGCCCGACGTCCACGCTCAACGCCCACCGCACACCGGCCGCTTCACGGTCACCGATCACGCCTGCGCCTGACCGCCGCCACCACTCGACGCGCCCCGGTCCCGCCGCTCACATCCGGCCGTCGCGTCGACCGGTCGCCACCAAGCTGGACCGGTCCCCGAGCCTGTCTGACCGGGGTTGGCCGCGCCCGTCCGAGACGGGCCGGCGATTCCCGCCGCCCTCGTGGCCACTGTCGACCGCTGATCTTGCCGACCGCCGTCTATGTCTGGCCGCCGCCGAGGTGGCGGACCAGCCGCGCGAGCTGGTCGGCGTAGTACCGCGTGAACTCGTCGGACTCGGCCTGCGCTCCATGGATGGCACTTGCGATGCGCGGCAGCGTGACCGTCGCGCTCGCGGCGGCGAACAGGGCCAGCAGCAGGCACGCCGGGTCCAGGTCCGCCGGTAGCTCACCCGCCTCCTGGCGGCGCCGGAGGTCGGCGACCTGTGCCTGGAGGAACCCGCTTTCCTGACCGGTGTCCGGCGGGGCGTCGCCCGGGGACAGGTTCGCCCAGGCCATCAGGCGCGCTCCGTCCCGGTCGTGCAACGTGCTCATGGTGTACCCGGCAACCACCTCGTCGAGCGGCAGGTCGGCACTGGACAGCTGTGCGCTCACCTGCTGCCACTGGTTGTTCAGCTCTGCGTAGAGCCCCTCCTTCCCACCGAAGTAGTACGAGATCAGCTGTTTGTTCACGCCCGCCCGTTCGGCGATGTCGCTGACCCTGGCACCGGCGAACCCCTTGGCGCCGAACTCGGCCTTCGCTGCTTCGAGGATCCGTGCGCGAGTGCGCTCGGGGTCGCGCTGCCGCTCGCCGGGGCCTGGGGTGCGGCGCGGGTTCCGGCCGGTCGTCATGTGGTCACAGTAGACGATCAACGCGATGGATGACAATTTCAATCTAACGGTTGACTTAATCAACTGAATGGATGATTATTGCTCCTGTCTGGTTCGTCGAGATGGGAGGTCGAGCAATGTCCAAGCGTTTCCGCGTAGCGATCGTCGGCGGTGGCACCGGTGGGTTGTGCCTTGCGCAGGCGCTGCACAGGGCCGGTGTCGAGGTGTCGGTGTACGAGCGCGGCCGGCTGCGGACCGACCGCCTCCAGGGCTACCGGGTGCACATCAACCCACACGGCGCACAGGCACTCCACGAGTGCTTGCCGGCCGAGCTGTGGCAGGCGTTCGAGGCCACCTGTGGCACGTCGGGCAACTCGTTCGGTTTCGTCACAGAGCAGCTCCAGGACCTCCTGCTGGTCGAGGACGAGCTCACCTCGGGCGCCGAGCGGGATCCGGTCACCGCGCACCACTCGGTCAGCCGCATCACGCTTCACCAGGTACTGTCCGCCGGCCTGGATGGCGTGCTGCACCTCGGCAAGGAGTTCGAGCGGTACGAGCGGGCCGACGACGGCTCGGTGACCCTGTACTTCGCCGACGGCACCACCGCCACCGCCGACGTGCTCGTCGGTGCCGACGGTGCCAACTCGCGCGTGCGCGGCCAGTACCTGCCGCATGCCGAGCGGATCGACACGGGCATCCGCGCGATCGCGGGCAAGTACCCGCTCACCGAGGAGACCAGGCGGCGGTTGCCGACCCGGCTGGTCACCGGTCCGAACAACGTGATCCCGCCCGCCGGCTGCGGCATGTTCGTCGCCCCGCACGAACTCGACGCCGACCACGCGCCGACAGCTGACGGCATCGGTGGCAACGACGAGACCGCCACCGAGGACGCCGTGCTGTTCGACAACACCGGCAGCTACGTCATGTGGGCCTACGCCGCCAACGGCGACCGGTTCCGGCACGACGAGGCCGAGCTGTCCACTATGGATGGTGAAGGGCTGCGCGACCTGGTCGGCCGCCTGGTCAACGGCTGGCACCCGTCCTTGCGTCGGCTCATCGCCGAGTCGCCGGCGCGGAGCGTGTCGCTGCTGCCGATCCGCACCTCGGTCCCGGTCCCGCAGTGGGAGACGACGACGATCACGCTTCTCGGCGACGCGATCCACAGCATGACCCCGTTCCGCGGCATCGGCGCCAACACCGCGCTGCGCGATGCGCAGCTCCTCGCCAGCAACCTGATCGCCGCGGCCCGTGGCGACACGGATCTCCTCACCGGGATCCGTGACTACGAGACCCAGATGATCGACTACGGCTTCGCGGCCGTCCGGACGTCGTTGCGCAGCGCGGAGCAGGCTGTCTCCGCGAACCGCGCCGGCCGCTCGGCGTTCAAGGCGGCTCTGCGACTGTTCTCGGTGATACCTCCTCTCAAGCGAAAGGTCTTCAGCGAACTGGGGAACAAGTGACACCGGTTCGCGGCTGGTCGACACGACCTACCCGCGGGACCGCGCCCGTTTCGTGGCTGCGGCAGTGGTTGGGCGGCCCCCTTTCGGACGGCCCCTTTCAGGGTGTCGTTCACCGTCAGCCGGTGATCCGCCACCACACTCACCCCGCCGCTCCGACGTCGCGAGCAGGACCTCGCCACGCCGGAGCACGGGTGGTCGGGTCAGGTTGTGGTGGCCAGTGCGAACGGGAGCACGGCCGGGGCGCCCGCGTCGCGGAGGAGCTTCGCCGCCACGGTCGCCGTCCAGCCCGTGTCCACCCGGTCGTCCACGAGCAGCACCGGACCGTCCACAGTGGATAAGCGGTCGGCCAGTGACGCGCCCACTCGCACAGCACGCCAGACCTGTGCCAGGCGGCGGGCGCTGTTGGCCTGTCGCTCGCCGGCGTCGCGCACGTCGAGCTCGCCCAACAGCGGCAACCTGCCGATCGTGGAGATCCGTTCGGCGAGGCCCGCCACCAGCTTCGGCCGGGTGACCGAGCCCATCGAGATCACGCCGACCGGGCGCTCCTGCCAGCCCCACGAGGCGAGCACCGCGACGCAGCCGTCGACCACGTCGTCCGGCACCGGGCCATCGGCCGCGGCTCCCGGCGCGAACAGCTCGCGTAACCGGTTGCCCCAGCCGATGTCCGTGAGACGGCCGAGCGCACGCCCCGGTTCGGCCAGCTCACCGGCGCCGAGCTTGCCGGAAAGCGGAACGTCGAGCGCGGCCATCCCGCTTGGCCACATACGGCGCGGCTCCACGTCGACCCCTGGCCTTCGTAAACGCTCCCGGGCCTTGGTGACCGCTTCCCCCGACACCTCCGCGCTCCACCGGGGTCCGGCACAGTTGTCGCACCGGCCGCACGGCGCCGCGTGCGGATCGTCGAGTTGGAGGAGCAGGTACTCCATCCGGCACTTGCCGGTGCGCTGGTACTCGAGCATCGCCCGCTGTTCGGATCGCCGTGCGCCCGCGATGCCGACGTACCGTTCCTCGTCGTAGTCCCAACCTCGGCCGGTGGCGACCCAGCCGCCCTTCACCCGGTGCACGGCGCCGTCGACGTCGAGCACCTTCAGCACCATGTCCAGTCGGCTACGGGACAGGTCGCACCGCGGCTCGATGGCCACCGTGGACAGTGGTCGGTCGGCCTCGGCCAGCACGTCGAGCACCTGGCGCACAACGCGCTCGGGCGGGAATGCCAGCGATGCGAAGTAGGCCCAGATGTCCTGGTCCTCCGTGCCGGGCAGGAGCAGTACGTCCGCCCGATCCACGCCACGGCCGGCGCGGCCGATCTGCTGGTAGTACGCGATCGGCGAGGGTGGTGCGCCGAGATGGATCACGAAGCCGAGGTCCGGCTTGTCGAAACCCATGCCCAGGGCCGATGTCGCGGCGACCGCCTTGATCCGGTTGGCGAGCAGGTCCTGCTCGATGTGCTCCCGGGCGGTCGGATCGGTCTTGCCGGAGTACGAGGTCACGGAGAAACCCTGCCCTCGCAGGAACGCGGAAACGTCGTTCGCCGCGGCGACCGTGAGCGTGTAGATGATCCCGGACCCGGGCAGCTTGTCGAGGCTCTCCGCGAGCCAGGCGAAGCGGGCCTGCGCGGTCGGCAGGTGCAGCACACCCAGGTGCAGGCTCTCCCGGTCCAGCTCGCCACGCAGCACCAGGGTGTCGCGGGCGCCGAGGTCGAGCTGGTCGGCGACGTCCCGCACGACCCGGTCGTTGGCGGTGGCCGTGGTCGCCAGAACCGGCACACCCGCCGGCAGCTCGCCCAGCAGCGTGCGCAGCCTGCGGTAGTCGGGCCGGAAGTCATGACCCCAGTCCGAGATGCAGTGCGCCTCGTCGACCACCAGCATGCCGGCGGACGCGGTGAGCTCCGGCAGCACGGTGTCGCGAAACTCCGGGTTGTTGAGCCGTTCCGGGCTGACCAGCAGCACGTCGGTGCGCCCGGCGAGGACGTCCTCCTGCACCTCGTGCCACTGGTCGATGTTGGCCGAGTTGATCGTGGCCGCCTGCACGCCGGCCCGGCCCGCCGCCTCGATCTGGTTGCGCATCAACGCGAGCAGCGGGGAGACGATCACCGTCGGGCCCTGGCCCAGCGCCCTTAACAGTGCTGTCGCGACGAAGTAGACGGCTGACTTCCCCCACCCGGTGCGCTGCACGACAAGCGCCCGCCTGCGGTCGACGACCAGGGCCTCGATGGCGGTCCACTGGTCCTCGCGGAGCGCGGCGCCGTCGCCGGCGAGAGCGCGGAGGTGTTGTTCGGCTGAGTTTCTGAGGGCTTGCTGGTCCACACCTCCACACTGGCGCATGGCGCCGACAACGGCCAGGAGGAACCCGTGCGAATGGTCCATTCGCTCGTACTTCTGCGCTGACCTGCGAGTATGGAGTTGGTGACCTTGGTAGGCCGTCCTCAGGCCGTCTCAGCAGGTCACGACGCGGCCTACGCGGCGCCGGGGATCACTCGGGGCTTGAAGATCTTGTCTGACGCTCGACGGGCGCTCTCGTGGCTGGAGGGCATCAGGTGCGTGTACACCTTGAGGGTGAAGGCCGGGTTGGAGTGACCGAGGTACTCAGAGAGTGCCTTGATCGACACGCCTTGTTCAAGCAGGGTCGACGCGTAGTAGTGGCGTAGCGCATGGGTGCCATCCTGATGCTTGACGTACGTGAGCCCGGCTGCTGTGAACGCTGGTACCCAGATGTCGGAGTGGAAGGTCTGCGCTTGCCAGAGCCGGGCGGAATGGGGGTTCTGGAGTATGCGTCGCCGGATGCCGTCGACGGCCTTGTTGATCAACAGCCTCGCAGAGACCAGCTCGCCGGCTGGGTGTACCCAGGGAAGGGTAACGACGAGTGGTTCGTACTCGTCCACGTAGTGATCAATTGATCGTTCCAGCCTCTCACCGAGGGGCACTATGCGCGTCTTGCCGCGCTTGGGAGGAGCGAATGTCGGTTGACCGTTGATCCATCGGACTTGCCGAACAATGTGTGCCTCGCGCTTACGCCGGTCGATGTCGTCAGGGCTGAATCCGAACGCTTCCATTTGTCGCAGGCCGAGGCCAGCACCAAGGTGCGCAACGATCTTGTAGGGGTGCGGCAACGCGTCCTCTATCCTCCATAGCTTCTCGTCCTCCCAGGGCACAACCTTGCGGATCACCGGCTTTGGCCGTTTGATTGACTTCGCCCTGCACGGGTTTTCCGAGATCTTTCCGTCGTCTACTGCTGCACTCAGGATGGATGAGAGCAAATCAAACATTGACGCGCGGTATGTGGCTGAGAACAGTCTCTTGCCGCCCCGTGTCTGCATCCAGCCCAGCCATTCGCGTACGCGATCACGGGTGATCTCTACGAGATCGCAGTCGCCAAAGAAGTCGAACACCATTCGTTCAAGTTTCGACTGAAGCGTTTGTTGAGTCCCTGGATCGTCTGAGCCTCCCTTTAGGTAGTCAGCGACGTACGCACGCAGCCGCACCTTCCCGGCGTCAGGGTCTACGTATGTACCCGTGAGCGCGTCAGTCTGCACCTTGGCCAGGAACGCTTTCGCTCGCCCGAGTTTGCCGTCTGGGAAGCTCTTGGACCTCTCTCTTCGGTTGACGTAGTAGCGGACTCGGTACCGCAGACCCTTCCCATACAGGTCGGTCTTCTCGCGTACCGGTTTGCCCTTCTCGTTGAGAACGACTTCTCCGGTGTCGGTGGTCTTGTCTCGCCACCAGCGGTCCTCCACGTGTCCTGCCATTGTTGATCGTCCTCCTTACGCCGCGTCTAGTTGACTTTGGTTGCGCACCCATTCCATGACGTCGCTCGCCAGGTAGCGCACGTGTTTTCCGAGCCGTGAATAGCGAGGACCTTCTTCCTTGTGCCGCCATTCACGGACCGTCTTGGCGGGCACCTTGAGGAATGCCGCGACATCGTCGGTGTCCCATAAGGGGGTGAACATGTGGTTGTTGGTCATGTGCCCACCCCCTCAGGCCGCTGCCGGTCGAGTTGCCAAAGGATCTGGGGGTGGTCTGCCGGCCGCGAGTAGGGCCTTGTCGTACTCGGCTCTCCACTTGATCCGCTCTGCGATCGCGTGCATGAGCAGGTGATCTCTGGGCGGCTGATGCGGGTCGCCAGGCTGAACCTTCTGCCACACCAGCCGTGACCGGTCCGGTTCAGGCTTGCTGATGCCGACCTCAGCCAGTGCGGCCATGACGAACGCCTTGCGGTCGGCG
The DNA here is from genome assembly GCF_050699935.1 of Actinophytocola sp. Taxonomy (NCBI): domain Bacteria; kingdom Bacillati; phylum Actinomycetota; class Actinomycetes; order Pseudonocardiales; family Pseudonocardiaceae; genus Actinophytocola; species Actinophytocola sp. The sequence goes on along the minus strand of NZ_JBOHGB010000009.1, from coordinate 17,406 downwards.
CGGTGGTCGGCGAGCGTCTTGCCCGACCACTTCCGCGACACCAGCACCCGCCGGCCCGGGAGCCCGAGCGTTGTGCGCCGATGTGCCCGGGACTTGCACCGTCCCGGGTGCGTGCGCGCGTTCACACCGAGCGGTTGGATGCCGTAGAGCAGCCATACTGCACAGCGCGGCGAGCACGGCGTGATGCGCAGCTCGTCGTGTAGTCGGTCATGGTGGGTGCGTTGCCGGTCGGTGGCTGCCTCGATCACCTCACCCGTGCTCTTGGTGAGGTACTTCGTGAGATAGCCGATGTGCCGCCCGGCTTCCTCCGAGCCGCCGAGGATGCCCTTGGAGTGCACCTGCTGCCCGAAGGTCACGACGTGCGCCGGCTCCCCCGCCTCGTCGAGCGCCTCATCCCAGGTCGGCAGTGGACGGCGGCTGTCAGGGTCGACGAATCGGCCTTCCTCCCACACCGGAACCCGGTCCCCGGCGTAGACCAGCTCTTCATGCGCTGGCCACCAGACTTGGTGGTAGGTGGCTGCGGTGACCTGCCGCAGCACCTCATGCGGCACGCTGCCCCGGATCGCGGCGTGCAGATGCGGCGCTACCCGCTTCTGCGGTTCGACGGTGGCGAAATACTGCACGTCCCAGCCCACGACCCGCCGCAGGTTCTGCCACCACCGGTCCACGAGCGCGGCGAAGTGCACCGCATCCCGAGCCGCCCGCCGGTAGTCATACGCGCGCGGGTCGACCGGCGTGCCGTCATCCCGGACCCGCCCGTAGCTGTCGCAGGTGAGCGTGACGAACATGGACGGCCGGTACCGACCGGCGAACTCCCGCCCAAGAGTGCGGTTCTCGACCCGCCGCCGGGGCAGCTCCGGCGCGTCCTGCCGCCGCTTCGTCGATCGCTTCACCGTCCGCCTGCCGGGCCCCTCGGGCGACGGCAATCGGCCGCGCATGCCGAGTTGCCGAAGTTCGGCGTCGACGGAGCGGATTTCGTCGAGCAACTCGTCAGCCTCACCCGCACCGGCCGTCGACGCCTCCTGGTAGGCGGCCACGAGGTCCGCGCGCAGCTCGAGCAGCGCGGTGTGATCCGCCGAGGGCTCGTCCGGGACGAAGTCGGGTTCCTCGGTGAGGTGCCAGCCCTCTCGGCACTGCGCCATCCGCAACGCTCGCGCCTTGCGTGCGCACGGCCCACACTGCGACTCCACCGTGGACCCGCACGGTATGGGGATGTAGCGCAGTTCCCCGGTGTCGAGGTCCCCGACCTCCATCGCGAACGGGCGGACACAGACGCCGTGCTGTTCGGCGGTTGCGGCGATGACGTCCGTGGCGAGGGGTTGTTGCATCCGCGCTGCGCGGGTCTGGTGTTCGTTCATCTAGGCCACCTCCCGTTCGTGCTGTCCATGTCGGAGGAGGTCCAGCAAGGTGAACAGTTCGTCGATGGACACGCCTTCGGCCTGACCGGTGGCCAGTGGCACGAGGCCCTGGCAGTCGGTGAAAGAGCCGCCGCCGTAGACCTTCATGCGGACGCCGCTGGCCGTGCGACCGAGGATCGAGACGTGGAGCCGACCGTCGGTGGTGTGCTGCCACGTGGCGGTCACGTCGGCGAGCGTGTAGGCCCACAGCAGAACGTTGCCGAGGTGCTGAACCAGGTCGGCGCCGCCCTCGGGTTGGAGCCAGATCTCCCGAACGGACGCTTCGAAGCTCAGCGACACCGGAGCCGGCAAGACCCGGTCACGCACGTGTGCGCGGAACGCGCTGAGCATCGAGCCAACAGTGGAGGTCCTGGCAAGAATGTTCGTGGTCATAGTGAGTAGTCCTTTCGTTTGGGGGCTCAGGCGGCATCGCGCGGCGCGTGGAGGTGATCTGTCCGAAGTGGATGGACCGAGCCCATGCCGTCGGGAACCCCGGCTGTGACAAAGGTTTCGAGTTGCTTGATGGTTTCGTCGGGCACCCAGCCGCCCCGGATGCGGAGGGGTTCGCGGATGCCTTCGCCGAACAGGTAGCCCACGCCGGGTTCGGATTCGCCGATCCGGTTCGCCCATGCACCCCGGTCGTACGCTTGGTCGCCGAGCACCATGCCGACGTGCGGCTTGGCCGCCACGCGCAGGCAGATGCGACGCGGGAAAAGCTCGCGCACCGGCACGGTGTCCTTTGTGGGTTCCTGGACGTAGCCGCGCACCGTGTAGCCCAGCGCCCGGCCCTGCGTGGTCAGCAGTGCTACCCGCTCGGTGATCTGCTCGCGGAGTTTGCGGTCGCCGATGTAGCGGATGAGTGCGCCGATCTCGTCGAACTCGACTATCTCCAACGGGTTGTCCCGCGAGATCGGCACCGTGCGCAGCCGCCCGGCGAACTCACGCTTGCGCTTGTCCGCCCCGTCGATCAGGTCATCGAGCAGCGCGAGCGCATCCTTGCCCGTGACCGCATACCGGGCGAAGAGACGCCGCCCGTAGGCCAGCTCCATCCCCTTCGGATCGATCCCGGACAGCCGGACCAGGCCGTCGCGGATGGCCGGGGCGATCGAGACCAGTGGGCACCACATCTGCGCACCCTTCCCCGCGCCCGTCACGCCGGCGTGCAACGTGTGCGACCCGACCAAGGACTGATGCCAGTCGGTGCCGTAGTCGGTGCGCCCGCTCCACACCTTGCGCAGATCGATCGCGGAGCCGGGTACGTCGACCAGGGCGGCCAGCTCGGGACACGACACGGTCTCGGCGAGCAGGTTCCGCCGCTGAAAGTCGATCGAGACCACGCGCGGCCGCAGTTCCCGCACTTGGCACCGCTCGACTCCGCGTGCCACAGCCAGTGCTCGGGCGGCTTCGTCGAAGTCCTCCGGCTTCTGTCCCGGCACGAGCCGCACCCGCACCTCATCCCACGACGCACCAGACCGCACCCCGAGCACACGCGGCACCTGGTCCGCCCGCTGTTTGGGCTGCCTCCGAATCTTGTTGCGCCCCAACGGGTTCGCCGTCAGCACGATCGGCCGGTCCGCATCCTGGACGGTCAGCCCGCACGCCCGCAGCCACTTCGGCAGCCGCCGGGCATAGAGGGTCCAGCGCAGCCACCACGACCGCAGCCAACGGCCGGCCCACCCCTCGAACGACTCGTGGTGCTGCCACTGCCACACCAGCAAACCCACGGCCACCGCGACAAGCAGGAGAGTGACGGGGAGCCAGCCCCACCACCACACCAACGCGCCGACCACGGTCAGACCGAGGGTCGTGCGCCAGTGAGTCACCGTGGCCTTCGCCACCGTGTAGCCGGCCTTGACCACCAGCCACAGCGCGAGCAGCACCATGGCCACCGTCGCCAGCGCCTCCAGCACCGCGGCGAGTGCCTTACCGATCTTGTTGAGCACCCACACCACGACGACGACCGCGCCGCCGACCATGAGCAGGTGCATGACCGCCTGGGTGTTCATCGGCGCTCACCCGGCCGAGGAACGAACTCCAGCGCGAGGAACCCGTTGCAGCGGTCGCAAGTGGTCTCTCCTGGCCACAGGCGCGCGAACCGCTGGCACCGCGCACAACGTTGAACTCGATTGGCTGCCCCGTCTGGCGGGGCCGTATCAGAACGGTCTAGCCTGTTCACTGTTCACCTCCGGGTGGACAGCGCAGGAGCGGAAAGGTTGGGAAGCCTGGGAATCCGCTTCTGCGCCTACGTGATCAGCACGGCGGATGACGGCGTGCGCCATCGCCACACGACCCGCGTGTGTTTGTCTACTTCGGACTACTGATTGCTAACTGGCCGTGTTCACCTCATCGTCAGTGACCAGCCGCGCGTAGGAGATGCCGTCGCCGTACCGAGCAGTGACCTTGCAGATGACCCGGATTCGGCCCTCACGCATCGGGTCGATGCCGTTGACCGCGTTGCGCACGGTGCCTTCGGCAAAGGTGTCCTCACCGAGCAGGTTGCACTCGGCGGTGAGCCGGCGGACCGTCCAGTTGTGCTCGGCCAGCCACGCGCGGATCACCGCCCGGTTCAGCTTGGGCATGGATCCACCTCCGCCAGCTCGTCGAGCTCGAGAAGGGTGCAGTCGCCCAGCTCGCGGACCAGGCTCACCGCCCGCACCCACCGAATGGCAGGGTCGTCGAACGACACCGTGACCCCACCAACCGGACGCGGTCGAGGCCCGCCGGTGTAGAGGCCGCCATGCACGCCAGCGACCTCGTACCGGCCCGCTCGGACCAGGGCCGCACCCTGGCGCAGCGCCGGACACACCCGCGCCGACAACCGCACACACGGCACGCACACGGGCGGCTCGGTGACTCCCATCCGGTTCGGCCAGCCGGGCCAGTCCTGCCGGTGATCTTTCAGCAGGAACAGCACGCCGTCCGTGGTCCGATCCGCCGGTCCGGCGCACACCTGGCACAGCAGCCGCCGCATGGCCCGCCGTTGCCGCGCCGGGTGCACCTTGCCGAACATGGGTCGGCCCACACCCGGGCGGAACGGGCGCCGCGACCACAACACCCCGCGCGCATCCCGATCGGCCATCGACTCGTCGACATACGCGATGCCACCACCGGGCACCTCCACCAGCGGGTGTGACGGCCCGTCTTCCTCGCTCCACGCGGTGATGTAAGGCGCCACGACCTGCCGGCCGCCAGCGGGGAGCGTCACACTAGGCATCGCGGTTTGCACCTCCCTGCGTGGACTTGCGCAGGTGATCCTCGATCTCGCGCGCCTTGCGTGCCTCCCGCGCCGACCAGTACAGCGCCTCGTGGTGGTGCCAGCGGTCGATCTCGGCCACCTCCGCGTATACGGCGGCACTGCGCCTGTAGTAGGCCAGCCATACGTCGGGTCCGTCCTCTGGCGCCGGCCGTTCGCGGCTCAACACGACATGCGCCTGCTTTAACTCGACCGGCGTCGGGCGCTTCGTCTTGCTCATTGCGTCCACGCACCCGGATCGCTCTCCATCACTCGCGCGCCGGTCGGACGCACGACCTGTGGGTGCGGTCGCCGAGTCGAACCGTTTACACCACCGTGGTGCTTGGCGCGCGCCGTCCAGTCCTTGGCCTGCTGTTCGAACGCCTGGGCCGCCGCGACCAGCGCGGCCACCATCCACCACGGCAGATCCGACGCCGCTGTCATCTCCCGCCACACCGCGGCGACGTCCTGCGACGCCCGCGCCATGTGCCGAGCGATCGCCCGGTCGCCGGGTTCGGCCGTGGTAACCCTCTCCGAGGCCGAGCCGTACTCGCGGTACACGGCCTCCCACCTGCGAACCAACCTTTCCGACACCATCACCACACCTGAGCCTTTCCGCCGAGGTGGGGCCGAGAGGCCAACCGGCCGGCCACAACGCCGCACCGGTCAGCCCCTCGGATCGACCACGCCCGGCACTCATCTCGTGCCTCACGCGGCCTTGCTCGTCGAATCGGAACCCTTGCCCGCCGTGCGCGTCCCGCCTGCCGAGCCAGCAGCGGTGCCGGCTGCCTTGAAGCCGGTCGCCCGGAACACGTACGACTGGTACTTGAACTCGCCGTTGCCGGCCACGCGCGGCTCCGCGGTCATCCCGTCCAGCTCGACCGGCCGCACACCCGGCAGCACCTCAGACGTGGCCGGCACCGGCTGCACATCCGCCAGGAACGTCACCTCGAACGAGGCCCGCTTGGCGTTGCGCTCATCCGGGTCCGTGACCGTGCCCTTCCACTGCCGCTTGCCTGTCACCTCATCGACCCGCTGACGCACCGGCCGACCCGCTGCCCTGTCCTCTCGTGATTGGTATTCGTTGTCCGGTGCAATTTCGCCCATGAGCACAAGCCCCTGCGGAAACGCGTCGGCGAACTCGATCGGGAATCGATGTCCCCGTTGAATTGCCATTTCGTGTGTACCTTTCTCGATCTTTGCCGCCCGGACATCGAGCAGCTAGGTACACGGTCGGCGATCTTGCGTCTCGTCGAGACACCAAAACAGTCCCGCTTAGCCTCAGCTTGTCTCCGTGAGTCTCGTTCTGTCTCGTTTATGTGCTAGTATCGTCTCGTGACCAGCAGTGACAGCGACGCAAGCCATGAGGTTCCGCTGCTCAAGGTGCTCTTGAAGGCGCGGCATCTCCAGGCGTACAGCTCGTTTGCCCGCGAGTACCGAAAGGTTGCCGGAAAGCTCGACCGCACGCTAGCGGCCACGGAGCCAAGCAAGGCGCAGTTCTATCGATGGCTCTCTGGCGAACTCATCAACATGCCGCATTCCCAGCATTGCCGTGTCCTGGAGGCAATGTTCCCAGATTGGGGCGTCGAGCAACTGTTCCAGCCGTACAGCGGGAGCCTCGATTTCGTACCGAAGCCTGGTACGCCAGCTCCCGCCCCGGCGCCGCCGGCGATCACTCCGGTTCGGCAAGCCAGCACGAGCGACGTGGCCAGTCACGACCTCGACCTATCCGGCGACTGGTGGTGCGCCTGGCAGACATCGAAGGACGATGTGCCCCGCATCGACACCCACACGCTGACGGTCCGTCAACATGGAGACCAGCTCCAGCTCGACGCTGTCAGGGCACCGGCCGAGGGAAGCTACACCTGGCACGGCGAACTACGCATATGGGACAACGAGGCCCTCATGGGCTGGTACCGATCAACCGAAGGGGCCGTGCGGTCCAAGGGCACAATGTACCTCGCGCTTCATCCGCACGGTGAGCACGCCTGGGGCCGCTGGACCGGCATGAGCTACGACGGCGTCGTAGTCACCGGGTGGGGTGTCATCGCTCGCACCGAGGAACTGGCTAACAAGGTCGCTCAAGACCTCGTGGACACCGGCAAGCCATGAGTCCGCACGTCAGCCGGGTAGCCCACTTCGTCATCGACGTCGGTGACCTCGACCAGGGCACAGCCTTCTGGTCCGCCGCCCTCGAAGCCACAGAGGAACCGCTCAACCCGGCGAGCAGCACAGTCTACCGCCGCCTCCGCTTACCCGACTCCGAGATACGTGTACTCCTCCAACTCACCGTCGACCCAAAGGTTAGCAAGGAACGGATGCACCTCGACCTCGAAACCGACGACGTAGAAGCCGAAGTTCACCGCCTCGAAACCCTCGGCGCAACCCGCTGGGACCACCAGCGCGAGCGAGGCCACGACTTCTGGGTAATGCGAGATCCGTGGGGGAATGAATTCTGTGTTCTTCAGACGGAATTTCCTGACCTGCTTGCCCAGCGCCGACTACCGTAATCAAAATCTCCGTCGAAATGAAGAGCTACGATTTCCGACTCTCTCCGGATTCGAACAACTGACAGGGACTGGAGTTCGGCTGCGCAGTTGGCTAGGTATCTGGGCTTATGTTGTCGGGGTGATGTAAGGTTCGGCTGGCTCGGGGTCGTTCGAATCCGGCAGGCGCACGATGGGTACGTGCTTGCCTCCTGGGTTACCGCCGCGGTTCTCGTTGAACTCCAGTTTTCCTGTCGCTCCTGGTACCGCTTCCTGACCGTTGAGCAATAGCAGGTGCTCGCGCACATCCGTTGGGGAAGGAGCAGTGTTCGTCCATGTGTTGGTGATTCGGACGGCGCGGATGGCAGCGATCATGGCGTCGTGGTTCGTGACAGCGTAGCCGTCATCAAGCGCTTCGGGAACACCACCCACGAGACTGCTGAAATGTGAGTGGAATCTCTTGAAGCCCTCGGGCGCCTCGACTTCGCCTCTCGGCCACCCCGGATCGTAGCCGGTAGCATGTAAAACTGCCATGTTTCCGATTCGTAAAAGGTGCGAAATTCCTTTGGTGCCGCGCGGATTCGGTCCGAGATCGACAAAGACAGCTGTGATGAACCGATCATCTCGGCATGGTCGCTCGGCTAGCGACTCGAGAAACACGTCGAAGTCGGGAGCGCGGCCAGCGAAGAACACCATGTCCGTCCTGGCTAGGCAGATGTTCTGTGTGATCTGATCGAAAACGCGCGGGCCGCCGTGTACGAATGAGCCACCGGGAAAAGGTTGCTTGGACGAGGCCATGTAATCAGCTAGCTGAGCCTCAAAGGCAGCTCTTAAAGTAGTGGAGAAGGTGTCTGACGTTTCGCTGTCGTAGACGAGGATTCCTCTCTTGAGTTTCTGTTGGTTGTCCAGGTAATGACGTATAGCGGTGGCGGCGTCGGTGTTGCTTGGAGCTGCCCGGATCAGACCGGGAATATGAGCGCTGTCCAAGCCGTCGGCCATCGTCGTTCCGGTCACCATCGGAATTCCCGCGGCGGAGAGTTTCCGCGCTGCGTCCGTGGTGCGAGTGGTACTGATGCCTTGACCCATCACGACTGCCAGGGGTATGTCGTCGTCGGTCATGTCGACCAGTTCGTCCACGGCCACTTCCCAGCCCAGCTGGGTGCTGCCCTCGTTGGCCAGCATGAGCTGGATCAAGCGCTGCGGGTCGCCCAGTTCATGGGTGCGGTTCGCTCGGTGCTGTGCCACATAGGCACCCTCGAGTCCGTGGCGCACCTGGTCCTGGTTAAGGGGGCTGGTATCGGTGGTCGTCAGGGTCGACAGCAACGCGATCTTGACTGCGGGCGTGCCCCGCGTTTCGTGCCGTTCGGTCACCCAGTCGTTCTCGGCCTTGATGGCTTCCTGGATGTTTCGGAATTCCGGATCGAATTCATAAGACCCGTCGGTGACCCCGACGCACTCGCCTGCCACATCGCGTAGATCGGCGTATGGGTTGACGCTCCCACAGGGGATGACCGGCTCGAGCACGCGGACACCGACGGCGATCAGCACTGCGGTTAGTATGACGACAATCGGAATCCGCCAGCGGCGACGCCGTTCCCACTTCTTCATTGGCTCCGGCTTTGGGATCTCATCTTGTTGCGCCATGGCTGCGGCCTCCTTCCGGTATCGTGCTACGACCAGTCGTGCGCAAGTGCCTTGTGTCGCTCAGCCTCGTTTTGAAGGTCCATCGGACGGTCCGCATCGGAGGCAATTTGCTTGTAGTCCGCAACGATCTGCTCGTGTAGTTCCCTGCGATTTGGTGGCGTGCTGGGATCATTCGCCAACCACAGTCCAGCTACCAGTCGGGCCGTCTGGCGAAGATGCAACACACCGTCGTCGACCACGGCCCCGGCCAGATCGACCTGCCGATCGTACGGCGACCTGGTATCCCGGGCATTGTGTTGGCTCTGACGGGGCGCCGTCGTGACGAACTGCAGCAGTTCGAGCCAGGGCATTTCGAGGTCATGTGCGGACAGATGCACGGCGAGCCGATGAACGACCGCGTCGAAATCACCATGGGCGAGCGAGTAGTAGAGTTCATCGGCGAGATTGATGCGTTCGCGGTGCATGTCACTCAGCAACCGGCAGACGGTCGGCCAATCAAGATCCGGTGGCTCGACGCTTCTTTTACCCAAGCGACGTAATAACAGTCGGCGCAGAACCTTGTGTGCCCCGGCCTGGTCGAATTCATTCCAGAGTCCAGTCTCGGAAAGGAATTGTGGGTCGATGTGGGTGCTACCTATATGGGTCCTGGCCAGCCAGTCGGCGTCCTGTTGTGTACGGGCCACCGCACACGTGGCGAGTTCGTCCAGTTGACGGCCATTAAGTCGCGGCAATATATTCCTCAGTTTATCAAGCTCCTGCTGCTCGACAGTTTTTCCGTCATCGTCGAGATGCACGGCCAGGAGCGTGTCAAGCCCGGCAACTACGGCCTCGGGATGGTGGATGGCGGCCGTCGTAATGGCCGAGGCAGTGGCCGGGTAGCCCGAGGTAAATTGATGTAGGATCTTGGTAAACCTGTGGTCGACATTATTCGGAAGATCCTTCGTGAGCCATTCTATTTCCGGTTCGGTGAACTCCGGAATGCGATGCTGCTCTAGAAAGTCCCCGTGCCGCTTTGTGCGGCGTGTAACCACAACTAGGAACGGTTCTGCTGCTACATTGGCGATCTGCAATTCGTTTCGCAAGCTGCGTAAGTGCCCCAGCAGTGCGTCACCGACTTCCGTATCCGCGTTATCGAGCAACACAACAACGTTGTACCAACCCGGCTTGGCAAGTCGGCCCCGATTGAACGCGGCGCGCACGTCTGCGAGAAGTGCTTCTATCAACCACTTGTCGCGCGACCCGTTGCTCAGACCCTCGAGCACGTCGACGGCTTTGTCATGGAGTTGCTGATCGCGATGACCCCACCATTTCATCGGTCGACGGAGTAGCCACAGCAGCAGTCTTCGGCTTAGCAGACGAGATGCCGTCACAATTAACCAGCCCAGTAGCGTCTGAAACAATTCCGGTAATGTCCGTGCGCCGTCCATAATTGCATCGGCAGGGCGGCCAAATGCGTCGCCAGCATTTCTTGGGTGCACATAGAACTCGCGGATGATCGAGTCAACTAGTCTACGTTGGACAAGTCGCGAACTTCCGTCATTACTAGATTGGGATCTAATAGCGACTAGGCCTATTTCTAAACGGCGAAATCGGAGCCTTCCGATAGCAGGGCAGTATCTGCCCAACTGACGTTTGATGTCAGAGAGAAGTTTGGGTATATCATCTTTCCTGTACCGCTCGCACTCTACCAGCGCCCGGGGTGTTCGCTGGCCAAGCTTTTCTTCCAGCTGGCGCAACAATGTGGTTTTTCCGATTCCCTGTGGGCCGTAGACTACGACGATCGGTGGTCGCTCGTTGTCGCGTTCGGGCGCCTTGAGATACCGCTTGAACTTGGGCACGACGGCTATCCTAGGGACCGCGCGATAAGTTCGACTACTAGGCACCATTCGCCCCCTCCACGATTACTAATGTTGACGATGCTGCCCATGCGTCATCGGAGACCATCGATGTTGGCCACGTGACGACGCCGATGCCGCTTTTGCCACTAGCAATCATTACGTTCACGTCCAGCTCAAACTCCATAGTGTCCTCCGTGAGGCGCGGACCTTGCCGTCAGGCAGCGTCAGCAAGGCTGGAGCTTATCGGGCATGCCGCTAGCAGGCTCGGCGCGGACTAGCAGCTCGCTCCTTCGCAGCCGAACCGAGCTTTTCTGTGAAGCCAACCCCAGTGCACAGCGTTGATAACACTATAGAACGCCGGCAGGTGATCTCCAACGTTCGCCAGATGATTGTTCCCGGTTCATGTACGACTGGATCCCGCGGGCACGTCATCCTTGGTTCGGCGGGCGCCACCAGGACCACCAAACGTTCGCGTCAGTTGAACCAATTGGAGTCAACAGGTTCGCCGTCTGTTAGTCAGGCGTGGGCCAGGGTTGGTGCGCCGTGCGGTAGCTCGTTGTCTCGGTAGCTGCGTAGTCGTAGCTCAGTGATCAGCTCAGTGTGATCAGCTCAGACGCTGCCGAATCCGGCTCTATGAGTATCAAGAGCGGCGCGCAAGCGCGCCGCGTCGGCCGGACGGCCTGCCGCTCCGCTCACGGCCGCCGGCCGCCCACTTACGTTGACCCGCGGCTTGCTCAACGAGCCAGCATGGCACCAGCGCGTCACGAAGGCCGGCCCCTCACGAGGTCCCTGATGGTTTAACACCGGCCCGCCGGCATCAATGGCGCTTCGCGTCGCTCCGCGATGGGCTGCGCCCACCATTGACACCGACGACCCGGCGCTAACTGCGGCCAGGGCGAGGGGAACGGCGGCGACCAGACGCCGTCTCGCTCAACCTGATCAAGTCGGCCGCACATCCCGGAGGAACGCACCATGCCGCTCAGCCCCTACCAGCTCGTCCTGTGGACTCACCATGCACTCACGCAGGCGTGGCGACCCACAGGCATCCTCCAGCCCCTCCAGACACACGACAGCCCCCGGCGGAGGACTGCCAACGGCAAGGGCTCCGACAGGGGCCGGAACACCCGCTCGAAGCCGCCGGTCAAGATCGCGGCCAGGCCGTCTACAGGCCGTCAGATGTCGAGTCGGGTCCGGACGCAACAGGGCGCAACGAGCAAGAACGAGCAGATCAGCACAAGTGCACGGGGTAACACCCCGAGGTCGTCCCGGCCACGCCGTGCGAATGGTCCATTCGCACGGGTTCGTCCGTCGCGTGGGACCCGCGGAGCCCGCCTCACGTACGCTGACCAGCTATGTCAGGGCGGAGGATCGGGATCATGGGCGGCACGTTCGATCCCGTGCACAACGGACACCTCGTGGCGGCGAGCGAGGTACAGGCCGGTTTCGACCTCGACGAGGTGATCTTCGTACCGACCTGCCGGCCCTGGCAGAAGAGCCATCGCGACGTGAGCGCGGCCGAGGACCGGTACCTGATGACCGTGATCGCGACCGCCTCCAACCCGCGGTTCTCGGTGAGCCGGGCGGACATCGACCGAGGTGGCACCACCTACACGATCGACACGCTCCACGACCTCCGGGCCGCGCACCCGGACGCCGAGCTGTTCTTCATCACCGGCGCGGACGCGCTGGAGCAGATCCTGTCGTGGCGGCAGGCCGACGAGCTGTTCGCCCTGGCCCACTTCGTGGGCGTGACCAGGCCGGGTTACCGGCTCGGCGGCGATCATCTGCCCGGCGGCTCGGTGAGCCTGGTCGACGTGCCCGCGATGGCGATCTCGTCGACGGACTGCCGCGCGCGGGTCGCCGCCGGTCAACCCGTCTGGTACCTGGTGCCGGACGGCGTGGTCCAGTACATCTCGAAACGCAACTTGTACAGCGCCTAGTCACCTGAGCGGACCCGGGTACTCTCGTAGGGCTTGCAGGCAGGTTCGACGATCGAGGAGTGACGTGGTCGCAACGCACGACGCACGCGAGTTGGCACTGGTCGCCGCCAACGCCGCGGCCGACAAGAAGGCCAGCGACGTGATCGTGCTCGATGTCTCCGAGCAACTGGTGATCACCGACTGTTTCGTCATCGCGTCGGCACCCAACGAGCGGCAGGTCGGGGCGATCGTCGACAACGTCGAAGAGAAGATGCGCGACGCCGGCACCAAGCCGGTGCGCCGCGAGGGTGCCCGCGAGGGTCGGTGGGTGCTGCTGGACTTCGTGGATGTCGTCGTGCATGTCCAGCACGCGGAGGAGCGGGCTTTCTACGGCTTGGAGCGGCTGTGGAAGGACTGCCCGCGGATCGATTTCGACCCGGCCGCGGCCATCGCCGAGCCGGGTGGCAACGACGGCAGGCCGACGTGACCTTGAGCCGGCTCGTGATGTGGCGGCATGGCGAGACCGACTACAACGCGACCGGCCGGATGCAAGGACATCTGGACTCCGTTCTCACCGATGTCGGCCGCAACCAGGCGCGCTTCGCGGTGCCGGCGCTCGCCCGGTTCTCGCCGGACATCGTGGTCACGTCCGACCTGCGGCGGGCCATGGACACCGCCACCATGTTCACGGAGGCCACCGGCGTCCCGCTGCGGGTGGACAAGCGGCTGCGGGAGACCAACCTCGGTCTCTGGCAGGGCATGACGAGCGCGGAGGTCGACGAGCAGTGGCCCGGTTCGCGGCAGGTCTGGCAGACCGACCCGACGTGGACGCCGCCCGGTGGCGAGTCCCGGCTGGAGGTCGCCGCCCGGGCCGCGGAGGTGGTGGCCGACCTCGACGAGTCGGCCGAGGAGACCGCCGTGCTCTGCGCCCACGGCGGCCTGATCACGGCGCTGACCGGGCATCTTCTGGAGCTGCCGATCACCGCGTGGGCGAAGCTGGGCGGTATCGGCAACTGTCACTGGACCGTGCTGGCCAGGCGCGGTTCGAGCGGGTTGGCCTGGCGGCTGCAGGTGTACAACGCCGGGATCACCGGCTGAGCTGATGCGCGCGCCGACCTTGCTGATGTTCGGGGACTCGCTGAGCTTCCACGGCCCGGACGGTCCCTACCCGGCCGACGACGAGCGACTGTGGCCCAACGTCGCGGCCGCCGCGCTCGGTGGCCGCACCGAGCTGTTCGCGAGTTCCGGATGGACCGCGCGGGACGCGTTCTGGGCGCTCGCCGGCGATCCACGGGTGTGGTCGATGCTGCCCAAGGCGGACGTGCTGGTCCTGGCCGTGGGCAGCATGGACACCCTGCCCTCGCCGCTGCCCACCTACCTGCGTGAGGGGCTGCGCTACCTGCGGCCGGACGCGCTGCGCCGGTTCGTGCGGACCCAGTACCTGGCCGCCCAGCCGTGGCTGGCCAGGATGACCCGCGGCCGGCCGGTGGCGCTGCGGGCCGAGCTGACCGTGCGCTACCTCGACAAGACGCTCGGGTCGATCCGGGCGCTGCGGCCAGACCTCCCGGCGGTGGGCGTGCTGCCGCCGGTGCACCGGGCCGCCTCCTACGGACTCGTGCACACCGGGCGGATGGAGGCCGCGCGGGCGATCCGGGCCTGGGGGGAGCGAGTCGATGTTCCGCTGGTCGACCTCGCGGAGTTGGTCCGCGAGCACGTGCTGAGCGGGCGCGGCAACCCGGACGGGATGCACTGGGGCTGGGAGGCGCACGAGCGGGTCGGCAAGGCGCTGGCTGACGTCGTCGCGCCGTTACTTGCGGGGAATCCGGACGGGCACCACGTAGGCTGACCGACCGTGCCGGTCGCCGTGGTCACCGATTCCAGCGCCTACCTGCCGGACGGCTTCGCCGCCCGGCACGCCGTGCACGTCGTGCCGCTGCACGTGCTGATCGAGGACCGGTCGGGGCTGGACGGGGTGGACATCGGGCCTTCCGAGGTCGCTGCCGCGCTCACCAGCCGCCGGCCGGTGACGACGTCGCGGCCGAACCCGGACGAGTTCGTGGCGGTGTATCGGCGGCTGCTCGACGAGGGCGCGGACGGGATCGTGTCGGTGCACCTGTCGCGCGAGCTGTCGGGGACGTGGGAGTCGGCCCGGCTGGCGGCGCAGGAGGTTGGCGTCGACCGGATTCGGGTGGTGGACTCGCGGACCACCGTGATGGGGCTGGGGTTCGCGGTGCTGCGCGCGGCGTCGGCGGCGATCGGCGGCGGCTCGGGCGCGGTGGTCGAGAACGTGGCGGTCGAGGCGGCGGGGCGGACGACGGCCTACTTCGTGGTGGAGACCCTCGAGTACCTGCGGCGCGGCGGTCGGATCGGGTCGGCGGCGGCGTTTCTCGGGACCGCGCTCGCGGTGAAACCGTTGCTGCACGTCGAGGACGGCCGGATCGTGCCGCTGGAGAAGGTGCGGACGACGCATCGGGCAGTGCTGCGCCTCGTGGACCTCGCCGGGGAGGCCGCGACGGCGACAGGTGCGGCGGCCGTCGAGTTCGCGGTGCATCACCTGGGGGCGCACGAGCGTGCGGCGGAGCTCGCCACGCTGCTCGACGAGCAGATCTCCCCGGCGTCGGGCTGTGTGGTGTCCGAGCTGGGCGCGGCCATCGGCGCACACACCGGCCCCGGGGTGCTCGGCGTGGTGGTGTGTCCCACCGATCGGTGAACCGATCAGATTCGCACCTCCCACCGACAATTCCGTGTCACTGAAGGGAGAACCGCGTCGGTTGTCCACAGCCGACGCGTTTGTCCACAGCAGAGGGTCAACCGGCGCGACCCGGGCGCGGCCGGGCATAGCGTCGAAGGCGTGATCGACACGACCTCCCGACGCGACCGGCGTGGTGTCCGCGCCCGCCACCGGCTCGACCGTCTGATCAGCCAGGCCCGAGCCGACCGGCCGGCGGACACCTCGGCGCTGCCGGTCGACCAGCCCTGGCTCGACGTCTCGCTCGACGCACCCCCGCGCGGTGCCGCCGACCCCGGGTGGTGGCCGGATGCCGGACCCTTGCCATCCGACACCCCTGCGGAACCGCCGGATCTCGAGCCGGATCCACTGCCGCCACGCGACTCCGGGCGTGTGCTGCTCGGTGCTCCGCCGCCGGCCGCCGAGCCCTGGTGGCGTGGGCGGCTCAACCGGCTGCGCGAGCGCTGGCTGCCCGCTCCCGCCGACGCACGTCCTCGGTGGCGGCTGGCCGCCGTCGCGGCCGCGGGCGCCGTCCTGCTCGGCGTCGCGGTGGCGGTCGGGCTCGTGATGTCGGGCTCGAACGACGCGCCCGAGGTGCCACCCGCACTGCCGGCCGCCTCGGCCGGCGAGTCCCGGGCATCGGGTGCGACCTCGTCGGCGCCCGGTGGCGGGTCGATCGTGATCAGCGTGGTCGGCCGCGTGGCGAAGCCGGGGCTCGTGACGCTGCCGGACGGCGCGCGGGTGGCGGACGCTCTCGAGGCGACCGGTGGGACGGCGCCCGGTGTCAACGTCCGCGGCCTCAACCTCGCCCGCCGGCTCGGTGACGGCGAGCAGATCTATGTCGGCGTGCCGACCCCACCGAACGCCGAACCGGCTGGCGGGGTGTCCGCGCCCGGCGAGCCGGGGGGCGGACTTGTCGACCTCAACTCGGCGTCGCTCGCGTCGTTGGACACGCTGCCCGGGGTGGGGCCGGTGACCGCGCAAGGGATCCTCGACTGGCGTACCCGGCACGGCCGCTTCGCGTCCGTGGATCAGCTGCAAGAGGTCGACGGCATCGGGCCGACCAGGTTCGCCAGGCTCAAGGACCTGGTGGTGGCCCGGTGAGTGTCCGCGATTTCGACCTCACCGTGGCGCCGGACTGGCGGCTCGTGCCGGCGGCACTCGTGGTCTGGCTCGCGACGATGCTCGGCCTGCTCGCCGGCTGGTGGTGGACCGCGATCGGAAGCGGCGCCGCGGTCACCGCCGGAGCGATCATGCTGCTGGCCGCGCGACACCGGCCGGAGCCGGTGCGGTGGTGGCGTCTCGGCGTGGGGTGGTCGCTGCTGATCTGCGCGCTGCTGGTCGGTGTGGCCACCACGGGACGGCTGCGCGAGGCGGCCGGCGATCCGCTCCGGGAGCACGCGAGTGCCGGCGCGTCGGGCGTGTTCCGGGTGACGGTCACCGAACGCGCGCGGCCCGTGTTCTCCGCCGGGTTCGGCGGTCAGCGGGGCGGAGTGCGGGCGGTCGTCGTACCGGCGCGGGTGCGCGACTCGGTGGTCGCGGGCGCGGCCGTCCCGTCGCACGGGCGGGTCGTGCTGATCGCACCTGTGGACCGCTGGTCGGTCCTGCTGCCCGGGCAGGACGTCACCGCCACGGGACGGCTCGCGCCGACGCGGCGGGACGAGCTGGCCGTCGCCGTGCTGCGGGTGCGTGGGCCGCCGGACGACGTGACCACGGCGGCCGTGTGGCAGCGCGTCGCGCAGTCGCTGCGGACCGGGTTGCGGGATGCCTCGGGCGTGCTGGACCCGGAGCCGGCTGGACTCCTTCCCGGGCTCGTGGTGGGCGACACCGACGAGCTGTCCCGGCGGGTCGAGCAGGAGTTCAAGACGGCCGGCCTCGCCCACCTGCTGGCGGTCAGTGGCTCCAACCTGGCCATCGTGTGCGTCGCGGTCCTGTTGCTGCTACGGGTCTTGCGGGTCGGACCGCGGGGTGCCGCCGCGGGAGCAATGGGCGCGCTGGTGGGGTTCGTCGTCCTCGCTGGGCCCGAGCCAAGCGTGCTGCGGGCCGGCGTCATGGGCGCGGTCGGCCTGCTGGCTCTCGCGATCGGACGGGAACGGGCGGCCTTACCGGCACTCGGGACCGCGGTAGTGCTGCTGGTGCTGTGGGACCCCGCGATGGCGGTG